>JAUILH010000176.1 GCA_030433115.1 Bacteroidia bacterium
AGTTGAATGGACAAAAACTGGACAGATCAGGGCAATTTCCTATTCCGATTCTCGAAATTTTGAAATCGAGTTTACTCCAAAAGATTAACGTTTCTTTTTCCAGTTCTTTTTTCCACCTCCAGAATTCCCTCCGCCAGCTTGTTTTTTCTTTTTTCGGTTGGCAAAAAACTCTTGTCGTCTCCGATTTTTCTCCTTTTCAAACTCCTTGCGCTCGGCTGCCGTCATGGGCTTGTCGGTTTGAGGAAACGGGTGGTCTTCAACCACATCAATTTTCTTTTTGATGAGCTTCTCAATGGCTTTGACATATGCATTTTCTTCCGGTTCACAAATGGAAATGGCTACGCCAGATTCGCCGGCACGTCCCGAACGACCGATTCTATGCACATAAGTCTCAGATTCATTGGGCACATCAAAATTGATGACATATTGCAGCTTATCAATGTCAATTCCGCGCGCTGCAATGTCGGTAGCTACCAATACACGAATGTCTTTTGATTTAAAACTAGCTAAAGCCTTTTGACGCTGATTTTGACCTTTGTCACCATGAATGGCAGCACTGGAAATGTTTTTCTTTTTCAGATTTCTCACAATCCTGTCTGCACCATGTTTTGTTCTTGAAAACAAGAGTACCTGATCTAGTTTTGGGTCTTTCAATAAATGCAGCAAGAGTTCGTTCTTGCTCGATTTATTGGTGTAGTACATGTACTGTTGGATGGTGTGGGCTGTTGATGACACTGGATTCACAGCTACCTTCACAGGATTGTTCAGTATGTTTCTGGATAGGTCGATGATCTTATCTGGCAAAGTCGCAGAAAAGAACAAGGACTGACGTTTTGCGGGCAATACTTTTAGAAGCTTTTTAATGTCATGAATGAACCCCATGTCTAACATCCGGTCTGCTTCATCTAATACAAAATATTCTATCTGATTGAGTTTGATGTAGCCTTGATCCATGAGGTCAAGAAGTCTACCTGGGGTCGCTATCAATACGTTCACACCTCTTTTTAAAGCATCTGTTTGAGGTTTTTGGCCAACACCGCCAAATATGACTGTGTTCTTGATCCCAAGGTATTTACTGTAATGTGTGAAGTTTTCGCCAATTTGAATTGCGAGCTCTCTTGTGGGGGTCACAATCAAAGCTTTGATGGCGCGTTTGCCTAAATTCTGGTCGTTGTGCAAATGTTCAATAATGGGGATTGCAAAGGCGGCAGTTTTGCCTGTTCCCGTTTGTGCACTGGCAAGTATGTCTCGTTTCTCTAATGCTTTTGGAATGGCCTGGGCCTGAATGGGGGTAGGGGTAGAATAATTTTGATCCTCTAGTGCTTTTAAAATAGGCGCACTGATCCTTAGGTCTTTAAATTGCATGTATGTTATGTTTTGTTTCCAGATTAGGAAACAGATAGATTTTAATTATTCCGTAAAGGTAGGTATAATTAAATGGATCGAATTTTTTGCGATTAAAAACCAGACTCTTTCAGCGACTTCCTAAAACAAACACTGTTCTCAATGCCTTCATATTGACCATAATTAGGAATGATTTGATAAGCGTTGTCTTTATATAGCTCAATGGCTTCCGGTTGACGTTTACCAGTTTCGAGACAACATGAATCATATCCCAACTCTAGCGCCCATTTTTCAAGGTCATTTAAAATCTGAGTGGCACATCCAAGCCCTCGGGAATCGACACGGGTATACATGCGTTTTACTTCCATAGTATGACGGTCGAAAGGCTTCATGGCTCCACATGCCACAGGCTTATTACCATCATATAAAAGCACTACATGTTTCAGGTTGTCAATTTCATTGAACTGGGCATAGTAGGCATGTTCTTTACCATCTCTGGTTTCAAGTTCGTAGTTCAGTAATTGAACCAATTCGATGAATGCGGGGTCCGTAGCGTCCGTTCTCTGTAGGGTCATTTCTTTTTCTTTTTGGTCGTTGGTTTAGGAGGGAGGGACATCACGTATTCATAACTTTCATCCAAAAGTTCCGCCAGCAGTTTGTCATCAGATAAGAGCTCATCTGGAATTTTAACATAATCTTTCATAACAGCACCGTGGGATTTATAAATGGTAGCATTGTACTTGTCCTTAAAAGCTGCTTGAGATTCTTTGGATAATCGTATCCCCAATTCATTGTCTTTATTCAACAGCGAGAACATATAGCCATTGGCAGAAGTATACGGCATGGTTTTACCTTTTCTTTCAAACTTGGGATTGCCCGCGACTATGTTATCATAGATTTTTAGTTTCTCTTCTCTCATTCATCTAGTTATTAAGTTCACAAACACAGCGCACAGGAAACTGCCTATCTGCTTGAACTACATTGTGGTTATGCAAAACGTGTTCGTCTCCAAAAGTATGCCAGTGAGTGATATTTCCATTGACTAATTCCGATTCAATCCAAAAAGTATTTTGTTCTCCAACTCTTCCGCTCTTTCCATTGTCCATTCTGCCACAAAGACGAATATTGAGTGTGTCATTCAAGTCAATTTTTCCTTTTTTGTCAAGTTTGATCAGCGTCTTAACCTCCTTTTCATTTGGAAGGCGCCAACCTTCCGGACATATCTTGAGTGCATCATGTACACGGTAAAACTGACCGCAGTCCTGGCATAGGTCTCTCGTGTTATCGTGTGTGCAATTAGATTGTTTTGTTTTATGCTTAAGGTTGGATGTCATCCATTTCAAGTTGTCAATGATCACGTACTCATATTTTTGACCATCTCTCTTATCTTGAAAAGTCATGGAGCTTGACGACTCTTCGGTAGAGGAAGACATGAGTATTGCAAAAAAGATAAGAATATATGGCATTCAGTAAATATAAGGATTACCTGAATTTACCTTGAGTTTTTCGCTTCCAAAGTGCATCTTTAAGATTGGTGTACCTAAAGGTCAATTCAAATCCTCCGGCAGCAGCGTTCACAGATCCAATTTTACTCACACTGATGTCATATGAAACCCCAATGGCATAATCGGTAAGCTCGAGCAATACCACAGGTGTAATGGCATCTTTTACTCGGGTTTGAACGCCAACAGATAGAGCGTTTTCCTGAACGAGACCGGTGAATTTGGTGCCGTTTTGTAGTTGAAATCTCAAACTAAAACCACCGTATATTTCTTGGTGAGGGTTTTGCTTGACAAAAAGTACTTGAGGCACAAATGACACTTTAGACCCCGGAATGTCATATCGCAAACGCAAATGGGCTACCAGCTTTCTTGCAAGGTAATCATCTGGAGCGTTGGTATATTTTAGTCTGGGTTTATTGGCGTGAAGAATGGCTGCACCAAAGTTAAGTTTGACTTCATCAAAACCATCAAATTTTTCTGAAGTATTGTCGAATTCAAAGTTAATGCCAGCTCCAATATCACCATATACAAAACTGCTCAAAGTATTGACTTCATTCGATGGAAGTGCAGTGTCAAAACCTTCGCCCGTAAATTGATTACCCCAGGTGAGACCATCCAATTGACCGCTTCTTTGTCCAACTCCAATCTGAATACCACCGGCAAATTTACTTCTATCATCCAATGGTAGAATTCCCGAAATGGACAGCATACCCTGGTTGGTTCCAAATTTAGAATCACCAGCTTTATCATTGTAGAAAGTTAACCCGGCACCGATATAGGCTTTGTTGCCATAGCCTAAAAAGAATGGCAAGTCGAATGAGGCAGCGGTTGTTTTAAACGGGCTGCCAATAGATGCCCATTGGCTCTTGTGGTTAAGAATAAATCTTTCATAACCATTGTAAAAGCCCGCACTGGCCGGATTTAACAACAAAGGCGTTTCATTCCATTGAGAGAAGTGAACATCCTGAGCCTGTCCGACTGTTGATACCAGAATACCTGTAGCTATGAGTAGTTTTTTGATCATCTGACCAGTGTAATATTTCCTGTTTCCCTTACCTGGTTGCCGTCGTCATAGGTAACATCAACAATAATGGTGTATACTCCGCTATTGAGTGGTTCTCCGTTGAATGTACCGTCCCATCCTTCCAATGGATCATCAGAGGTGTACATTTCTTGTCCCCAACGGTTGTAGATTCTTATGGTTACAGCACTGACGTCAGCACCGGTAATTACAAAGTACCAATCATTATTGCCGTCACTGTTTGGAGAAAATGCGGTTGGAATGTGAACACCGTCATAAGTAGGGTCACCTTCTTCAATAAATCGGGCTATGATGGTTTGGTTTTGAGTTACCTGTATGTCTACATTGCTAGAATCGGTATGAGGGTTTACAGGGTCTACACTAACCCATTCCTTGAAGGTATATCCGGCGTTGGCTTTTGCCTTCAGTAGGATGTCAATGTTTCCATAGTAGGTACCGGTAAACGGATCAGAATCCAGCCAAATAGAATTGGCTTTAATTTCACCCGCTCCATCGGGTTCCACATCAAAGGTAATGTCGAACGGACCAGTCAATCCATAGCAATCGATGAGCCCTTGTTGCATGGCCACGCACCTTGCATTGATGAAATCTTTTAATTCCTGGACTTTGGCTTGCCAACCGGCATAAGTGCCTCCCCAACGGTTGATCTGACCAGGCATTTCAGGGTCTATTAAGGCAATTAGACTATCCAGATGCCCAATCATATTGTCACAACCGAACACTGTATTCCCCAAATCAATGTATCTGGAAATGTAATATTGATTCACGGAATCATTTTCCGCCATGAGTTTGATCAGAATTTCTGTATGACCTTGTCCTCCCGGATCAGGCAAGTTCTCTGCATTACATGGATCGGCGTTTGCACTTGGGTCCGGAATGCCAGTGTAGTTGATATAGTGACCAAAACTGGCATCCATATCCCACAATACATACCTCCACTTCTTCTTAGTACCATTCACATCAGTGCCTCTCCACCAGGCTGTGTTCCAGTTCAGCCAATCCTGACTAACGATATAGGAATTGAGGCAGAAATAATCAATTAAACTTCTCCAGTTGTACAGGCTATCCACATAGTCGAATGCCGGACCAGGTCCCATGTTATTTGTGTTGATGTATGTTCTCAAAGCATTCCAGGCAGGTTCAGCCAAAGGATCTCCGTACTCTGTCCAGGTGGGGCCCCAGGTTTTTAAGAACCATACATGGTGTTCGCTTCCATTGTAAGGCACGCTTTGATCGTAATAGTGATCCGTAAAGTCATTGTCATCTACTTTCTCTCTGATATCGTATACACCCCAGTAACGCCCGTTGAGGTAAAGGATACAAGGCTCAAAGGTTCTTTCATCCAGCAATAATTCTCCTTCGTGAGATAAAGAATGGACGTAAGAATCTCTGATGTGCGCGCCGTCTTCAAAGGGATAGTTGTCATTGGCAGCAGCTTTTACAATCAATCTTTGAAATTCATCTCTGTTCTTTGTGCGGAACATTTGATGTCTGATGGAGTGATTGTAGCCCATTTGATCTCGCATAATGAAGTCAAACCCTCTTTGGTCATAGGCCCAGCTGTCGTTTCCGTGTTTATTGTAGTCACCAACTCCTTCATCAATCAACACACCGTTTGACCCAAAATATTCAATGGCTCCCGGAAAATCAGATCCCCATCCGTTACCATTCTCAATTAAATCTTCCAGCTGTGACCCGGAAATTGACAAGATTGCCATGGTGTGGGTATCATCAATAAAGTAGGTATTGGTTTCTATGAAGCTCGGCAAAACACTGCCGTTAGAACTGACTGCATATGCACGAACTACGGTTGTTGTAGTTAAAGTAATGGGAGCAGCTGCTACCGTACTTGCCGTTGAAGGCTCATCTCCATTGGTAGTGTAATAAATAGTGACGTTTGGATCCGGACTTGTAATGTTAATGGTAACACTTCCCGTGTAATACCCTGGAGCCTGATCAAATACCGGTGTAGTGGCATAATTATCGAAAGGGCTGTTGTTAGCTGCAGCAGGTGTTGGATTGGTGAAAACCGACCATGTTGCTGCACCATCCGTGGTTCTTCCCATCGAGTGGTCTCCCTGATGGTTGCTTAAGGTAATTTGATCAACAACAGTCCCGGCAGCATCAGATAGAATGATGTCTTCGGGTCTTGTTTGCGTAAGTTTAAAACCAGCATGAATCTCAGTTCCTTGAATGGCACCTCTTCCCGAACAAACCACCAGAACATGTCCTCCGGCAGGAACATTCCCTGAAGGAATTTGCCATTTGGTTGGGTTACCAGCCTTGTCGCTTAAATACCATCCTGTAAGGTCTACTGCACCCCCAGAGGTATTGTAAATCTCGAACCAGTCTTCATTTCGACCGTTTGCATCCATGTAACCGTTCAAATTGGCCGCGCAATATTCGTTAATCACAACTTGTGATTGGCCAAACAGAGTAAAACCGAAAGAAGTAAGTAGAATGAGTAAATGTCTGACTTTCATACTAGAGGAGTTTCTCAAATTTACCAAAAAATAAGGAATTATTATCTGTAAATTAAGTAATTGTTAAGTGATATTGGAATCTTATCAACTTTTGATCACAGTTTCTCTTGGAGTTACTTATCTTTAAGCCATGGATAAGATTCTGATTGCAAATAGAGGAGAAATCGCCTTACGGATCATGAGAACCTGTAAGGAGTTGGGAATAAAAACAGTAGCTGTTTACAGTGAAGTGGACAGAGGTGCGCGTTTTGTGAGATATGCTGATGAAGCTTATGCTTTGGGCGGAGTAACAGCTGCCGAAAGTTATTTGGTACAGGATAAAATAATTGAAGCCTGTAAAGTGCATCAAGCCGATGGCATTCATCCGGGATATGGTTTTTTGTCGGAAAATGCCGGTTTTAGAAGACGTGTAGAGCAAGAAGGCATTGTTTTCATCGGACCTTCTCCGGAAAGTATGGAGTTGATGGGGAGTAAGTTGGCAGCAAAGGAGTTTGCCAAAACACATAACATCCCAATGGTGCCAGGAACAGATGATGCGGTAGAATCTGCTGAAGAGGCCATTAAGATTGCAGCTGGCATTGGGTACCCTATTCTGATCAAAGCCTCTGCGGGTGGTGGTGGAAAAGGGATGAGAATTGTGCGATCTGAGGAAGAATTGCCTGAACAAATGGAGCGAGCCATTAGTGAAGCAGTCAGTGCTTTTGGTGATGGTGCCGTGTTTATTGAGAAGTATGTAGAAAATCCGAAACACATAGAGATTCAGGTGATGGCAGATACCCATGGGAATGCCGTGTATCTATTTGAAAGGGAGTGTAGCATTCAGAGACGTCACCAAAAGGTGATTGAGGAAGCTCCAAGCGCGGTCATTTCTCCTGAATTAAGAAAAGAAATGGGCGAGTGTGCCATCAATATTGCTCTAAATTGTGGTTACGTGGGGGCAGGAACAGTAGAGTTCTTGTATGAAGATGGTGCGTTCTACTTTTTGGAGATGAATACCCGCCTTCAAGTGGAGCACCCTGTGTCCGAATTGATAACTGGGG
>JAUILH010000017.1 GCA_030433115.1 Bacteroidia bacterium
GCCCTACAGCGGCATTCAATTTTCCACAACCCTGGTGTCTCGCCAATGCCATTGCATTCACAGATGCCAGTAATGGAAATGGAGGCACCATCAATCAATGGGCCTGGGATTTTGGAGACGGAAATACATCTACAAATCAAAATCCTAACCACACCTACGGGACAGCTGGTCCGCACAATGTGTCTTTAACTGTTACAACTGCAAATGGCTGTTCTAACACCTTAGTGCAAGCAGTGACTTTAGAACCAGATCCTACACCGGATTTTGTGTTTAATGCTGGATGCCCTGGACAACCATCTTCTTTTACAGATGCTTCAGTAGCCGGTGGTACTGCCACAATCAATCAGTGGGCCTGGGATTTTGGCGATGGAAATACCTCTACGCAACAGAATCCAAATAACAGCTATGCGGCAGCAGGAAATTACAACGTGACTTTAACTGTGACATCTTCTACAGGATGTGTAAACACTGTGGTCATTCCAGTCGTGGTGCCTTCCGGACCGACGGTTGATTTTACTTACAGCCCAACTTGCGATGGTCAGGCAATGACATTCACAGATGCTACTGTTGTTCCCGGTGGAAGTATAACTGCCTGGGCATGGGATTACGGTGATGGAAACACTGGAACTGGAAATCCAGCGAACCACACATATGGAGCAGCAGGAAACTACAACGTGACTTTGACCGCAACCACAAACGCAGGATGTACAGGGTCTGTTACACTTCCTGTAACAGTGAATCCTAATCCAATCGCAGATTTCACTTTCCCTAACCCGTTTTGTGCAGCTGATCCACTTCCATTTACGGATGCCAGCAATGGCAACGGTGGAACTATCAACCAATGGGATTGGGACTTTGGTGACGGAGGAACAGATAATACTCAGAATCCAACTCACAACTACGGTGGAGCTTTAGGGCCATTCAATGTGACATTAACTGTGACAACCACTGATGGATGTACAGGGAATGCGACCTATCCAGTTACTTTGGAGCCCGCACCAACACCAGATTTCACTTTCAACCCTGATTGCCCCGGATTTGCCACTACTTTTAATGACGCGTCTGTAGCAGGAGGAACGGCTACTATCAATTCATGGACCTGGGATTTCGGTGATGGAAATACTTCCACTCAACAAAATCCATCAAATATTTATACGAATCCTGGAACCTATAATGTTCAATTAGATATTGTGTCTTCTACAGGATGTTCAAACACAATCACGCTTCCGGTTAACGTGCCTTATGAACCGATTGCTGAAATTGATATGCAGAATGTGTGTGATGGCGTAGTAGGGACCTTTAATGATGTGTCTACAGTTAATGGTGGAACTGTTGTTTCCTGGGGATGGGATATGACGACTGATGGCACAGTAGACTACACAACTCAAACTGTAAATCATTCATATGGAGCCAGTACTTATACAGTGACTTTAACCGTTACCAGTGATCAAGGCTGTGTGGATGACACGGCTATGTCGGTGACCATCTTCCCGAACCCAATTGCGAATTTCTCACCAACAACAGTATGTGAAGGCTACCCAACAGTGATGAATGACCTGACCAATGCGAATGGTGGTGTTTTGGACACCTGGAACTGGGATATCGGTGATGATGGGACAGTTGAGTACAACACTTTGAATCCAACGCATAGTTTTCCAGCTGCTGGAACCTACAATGTAGAGTTAATGGTAAATACGGTAAACGGTTGTGCCGATTCAATTGTATTGCCAGTTACGGTGGACCCAACACCGGTTCCTGATTTTACTTTTGTTGTGGCATGTCCTACTTTGTCGACCACTTTTACTGATGCTTCTGCAATTGGTGGTGGCGCAACAATTACAAACTATGCCTGGGACTTTGGTGATGGAAATACATCCACTGCCCAAAATCCAAGTAATGCATACGCGGGGCCCGGCACCTACAATGTGCAGTTAGTTGTAACTGGTTCTTCAGGATGCATGGATTCGATAACTTATCAGGTGATCATACCGGAAATTCCTGTTGCTTCTTTCACCTTAGCCAACGTTTGTGACGGTGTTGCTGGTAATTTCAATGATGCATCCGTTGTTGGAGGAGGAGCCACTATAACGAACTGGGATTGGGATATGGAAAATGATGGTAACGTGGATTACACTACTCAAAATGTTACACATACTTATCCAACTAACAATACCTATGCGGTTCATCTTACAGTAACAAGTGACCAGGGCTGTGTGGATGATACCATTGCAAACGTGACCATTTATCCTAACCCAACAGCAGATTTCACTGCCTTGGCGGTTTGCGATGATGAGGACATGTCTTTTGCAGATAATTCTAATGGAAATGGAGGAACCATTAACCAATGGAGTTGGGATATGGACGGAGATGGGAATGAGGACTACAATGTTCAGAACCCGGATCACTTATTTCCAGGAGATGGTAATTACAATGTTGATTTAACTGTAACCACAACAAATGGTTGTTCAGGCACGATTAATTTACCTGTGACGGTTCATCCGTTGCCAACAGCTAACTTCAATTTGACCAACATATGTGAAGGACAAAATGCCAACTTCACGGATGCCTCCGTTGTAGGAGCTGGTGCCATTACCGGATGGGACTGGGATTTTGGAAATGGAAATACATCTACTTTACAGAACCCAACTGAAACCTATGCTACGGAAAATGTATATACTGTGGAATTAATAGCCACAACGGATCAGGGTTGTAAAGACACCATAACTCAGACCATTGACGTGTATCCTAACCCAGTGGCTGATTTCAGCCCTCAAGCTGTTTGTTTGAATGTGCCGGTTAATTTCATGGATCAATCAACAGTGTCAAATGCCAATACAGTGAACAATATTGTCAACTGGGATTGGGACCTGGGCGATGGCACTACCTATACCGGTGTTCAGAATCCGCCAACACATATATACAATCCAGCTGGGGCGTATACAATTGATCTTACTGTGACAACAGATCACGGTTGTACGGATAACTTGTCTGTGACACTGGATATTTATGAAAAACCAGTCGCTGATATTTTAACAACAGATAATTGCGTGGATCTTCAGGCAAACTTTACTGATAATTCGAGTGTTGTTGGAGCGGCTATTGCAGATTGGGAGTGGGACTTTGGAGACGGAAATACATCATCTGTTCAAAACCCATCACACCAATATGGTTCTGCTGGAACCTATACTGTTCAGTTGATCGTGACATCAAGCTTTGGATGTGACGATACTGCTACAGTGCAAATTACACAGTTCCCATTGCCTGTAGCTAACTTCACGTATTTGGATGAGTGTGTATACGACTCTTTATGTTTTACAAATACATCTAATGTGGCAGCGCCATCTACAATCATCTCACAAGTATGGAGTTTTGGTGACGGTAGTCCATTGAATACAGCGCAAAACCCTTGTCATTTATATGGTGCAGAAGGGACTTACAATGTGCAATTGATCAGTACATCTGATCAAGGTTGTGCCGATGATACCACCATTACTGTTACTGTACATCCTCAGCCTAATGTTGATTTCACGGGAACTTCAGTATGTATTAATCAGCCACCGTCTGTATTTACGAATAATTCTAACATAGTCTCCGGTTCTATATTACAGTGGAACTGGGATTTTGGAGACGGTTCTTCTCCATCAGCTTTACAAGATCCAACGCATAACTATGGTGCTGCAGGAACATACAATGTGACTTTGATTGGAATTTCTGACCAGGGTTGTCAGGATACCATTATAAGGTCTGTATCCGTATTTGAGAAACCAATTGCTCAGTTTGGATCTGATGTTACTGAAGGATGCGATCCACTGGAAGTTGATTTTATGGACATGTCTACGCACAATGCCAATAACATCACCAATTGGCAGTGGGATTTTGGAAATGGAGCTACCTCCAATCTTGAAAATCCTGTTGGAATTACTTTTGTTGGATCGGGAACCTTATCGGTTATGAATTATGACGTGTCCTTGATTGTGACAAACGACAATGGTTGTTCAGACACAGTTTCCACAACCAGCTACATAACGGTTCACCCAGATCCAGTTGCGGATTTCATGTTTACGCCTGAAGAAACTGATGAGCATAATGCACAAATAGACTTCACAAATCTGTCGGTGAATGGTGAGTCGTATTTGTGGGACTTTGGTGATGGTGCTACTTCATTCGATGAAAATCCAGGACATTATTACCAGGATACCGGTGTGTTTGAAGTCATGTTGGTAGCATACACACAATATGGATGTGCGGATACCGCTTATGGCTATCCTCAGATCAACCCAGTACCGGAAATTTATGTGCCAAACGCATTTACTCCTGATGGAGATGGTGTCAATGATGAATTTAAACCTGTTCTATACGCTTATAATGATGCCCAATACGAATTCTACATTTTCGACAGATGGGGTCAAATTATTTTCGAGAGCTTCAGTCCTAATTATGGTTGGGATGGAACATATAAAGGTCAACAGGCCACTGAAAAAACAGATGTATTTGTTTGGAAAGTGGTGTTAAGACCAAATAATTCAGGTGACACGAAAGAGTATGTTGGGCACGTCACATTGCTCAAGTAACCAAATTGTTAAATTTCAGATAAGAAAGGTCGGTATGTGTTATGCATACCGACTTTTTTATTGTTTTTCATTAAAAGTTTGTTTTTTTTGTTGATAAGTTGGCAACCTCATTGAAAACCAGCCGTCTTACATACAAATACCTACGAAAATGAATTTGAACAAAGCCACACTAATATGTCTTCTCTCCGCACTCTTCATGTTTGCAGGTCAAAAGAAGGCAGAAGCATGTCACGCCATTGCATTGGTCAATTTTACTCAACAAACGATTGGTGCGACCAGCATTTTTGTTAACGCAGCTTCCGACAGTCCAACATGTGGATGTGATGTTTACTGGTTAGATTGTGAAGTACGTTGTTTAAATGAACCATTTGATGCGGCACCGTTTGCACCAGGGTTTCATGGTCCACTTGCTACATATCCTTATTTCCAATCTGCGGATATGACCAAGAATAACTGTGTAGTGCAGAACTATCCGGGAATTACCATTCCTTTTGCCAACCTCTGTCCGGGTATGACATATCAATACAGAATGAGAGAAAATCACCACGGTCAGGTAGGTCCTTGGTGTGCTGTGCAGACATTCACGGTTCCTGGAGCAACCCAACCAATTGTAGCTGGAGCAAATGCTTCTCAAACTACTATCTGTGCTGGTGATTGTGTTAATTTAACATCCAGTGTTGTGCAGGGATGTGGATTGGCAGCTGCCTATAACTGGGATAATGGTTTAGGTGCTGGGCAGAATCAAAACGTATGTCCTAACGTAACTACAACCTATACTGTTACTATCGATGAGCAGTGCAGTGGATTTCAAGATCAGGCGTCTGTTACAGTAAATGTTGTTCCTCCACCAGTTGTTGGTGTTGCGAACATTTCTGCGACAAATATCTGTGCTGGTACGCCAATTACTGTGGATGTAGCTGGTCAGCAAGGAACTATTCAATGGCAATCCGCCCCCGGAGCAGGAGGTCCGTGGACCAATATTGCCGGAGAGACGAATCCAACATATACCGATCCAAACCCTCAGGCCAGCACATGTTATCGGGCCGAAATAACGGGATGTGCCCCGCCCCCGGCAGGTATTCAACAGCTCTATTCAAATGTAGTCTGTGTGACAGTCGATCCGGCACCAACGGCAGATTTTACATATGTACCAGCCTGTCCTGGCACAAATACCACTTTTACTGATAATAGCAATGGAAACGGAAACGCAATTACCAATTGGGATTGGGATTTTGATGGCGACGGAAACATTGATGATACCAATCAAAACCCAAGCGTTATGCTCCCTGGAGCTGGTCCATGGAATGTGACATTAACGGTAACTATTGGTACTGGTTGTACACACACTGTGACTCTCCCTGTAAATCCAGCGCCTGGACCTACGGCTAACTTTAACTATGTACCAGGTTGTCCGGGTGCCCCAACTAACTTTACTGACGCGACTGCCGTTGGCGGTGGTGCAGTGATTACTGGCTATGACTGGGATTTCGATGGAGATGGAAACACAGATGCAACTACCGCGAACCCCAACTATTCATTCCCCACTTCAGGAAATCATAATGTAACGCTTACAGTTACTACCAATGGAGGGTGTTCAAATACAATCACTTTGCCTGTTACCATTCCGGAATTGCCGGTGGCGTCATTCACCATGCAAAACGTATGTGATGGTGTTGTAGGAAACTTTAATGATGCCAGTGTTGTTGGTGGTGGTGCAGCCATAACCAACTGGGATTGGGATATGGACAATGATGGTAATGTGGATTACACGACTCAAAATGTAGCCCACACTTACCCAACAAATAATACTTATACGGTACAATTGACCGTGACAAGTGATGCAGGTTGTGTTGATGACACCATTCAAAATGTTCAGATTTATCCAAACCCGGTTGCTGACTTTACAAGTAATGTAGTGTGTGCTGGATTGGCTACGGATTTTACAGATCAAACCAATACCAATGGAGCCACAATGGGAACCTGGGATTGGGATATGGACGGAGATGGAAACCCTGACGTTACAGGAGCTAATCCTTCCTACACTTTCCCGGCTGCTGGAAACTACAACGTTACCTTGGTGCCAACCACCACTAACGGATGTACTCATTCTGTTACATTACCTGTTACCGTGGAGGCTCAGCCAACTGCCGATTTCAACTTTGTCAATGCATGTGATGGTCAGGCTATCAATTATACAGATGCATCTGCACCAAACGGAAGCATGATTACAACTTGGGAATGGGATTTCGATGGTGATGGTAACATTGATGATATGACCGCCAATCCATCAAACACATTTCCATCAGAGAATGTATACAATACTGTATTGATCATCACCTCAGCTACTGGCTGTAAAGACACCATTGACTATAACGTGAATGTGTATCCTAATCCGGTCGCAGATTTTACACCTCAATCAGTATGTTTAAATGTACCTGTGAATTTCGCAGATGCTTCAACTGTGTCAAATACCAACACAGCGAATAATATTACCGGATGGGCTTGGGATTATGATGGAAACCCTGGCACAGATAATACCAATCAAAATCCTCCAACTCAGACATACACGGTTGCGGGTCAGTATAACATTTCGTTAACCGTTACCACGGATAATGGATGTACCAACACCTTAACTGTGCCTATTGATATTTTTGATAAACCAGTTGCAGATTTTAGTTTCACGGATGACTGTGTAAATTTAGCTGCTAATTTCAATGACCTTACAGTTGTTGGTGGCGGAGGCGTAATCAATGACTGGTCTTGGGATTTTGATGGCGATGGCGTAGAAGACGATAACGTTGCCAACCCGTCGTATAATTATCCTAACGCTGGCACCTATAATGTTACTTTAATAGCTGGTTCTGGAAGCGGATGCTCTGACACAGTTACTCACACAATTACAAGATACCCAATGCCAACGGCCATCTTTTCTGTGGCAGATGAGTGTGTCTATGATTCAGTGTGCTACAATGACATGAGTGTTGTGCAAGCTCCAGACGTGATCAACTCTCATATTTGGACCTTTGGTGATGGTTCACCATTAAATGCCGCTCAAAGCCCTTGTCATAAATTCAGTACTGAAGGACAATACAATACCTGTTTGATTGTTACTTCAAATAACGGTTGTGTTGATGATACATGTGTCAATGTTACTGTTCATCCTAAGCCAAGTGTGAGCTTTACGGCAAGTTCAGTATGTGAAAACGAACCACCAACCGTGTTTACAAACACATCCAACATTAGTTCTGGGGTGATTTCACAGTGGAACTGGACATTTGAAGCTGGTGGAGTACCTTCCTCGCTTGAAAATCCGACTTACCAGTACGGTGCCGCAGGAACGCACAATCCGGTATTAATTGGAATCAGTGATTTTGGATGTAGTGACACAGCGACGATTCCAGTGGATGTTTATGCTGTTCCTGTTCCTATTGTAAGTGCGGATGTGACAGAAGGTTGCCCTGACTTGTGTGTTCAATTTGGAGCTGACCAGTCCGTGTCCAATGCAGGAGCCATTACTGCCTGGGAATGGAATCTTGGAAACGGCAATACTGCTGCAATCAATAATCCAACCACTTGTTATGGAAATTTGAGCAACCTTACTGATGCACAGTACTCAGTACAATTAATCGTAACAAATAACCTGGGTTGTTCGGACACGGTATTGATGAATAATTTCATTACGGTTCACCCAAATCCAATCGCAGATTTTACGGCTACACCGCCTACAACCAATGAGTATGATGCAAACATTGCTTTCACGAACTCATCACTTGGAGCTGATTCTTACTTCTGGAATTTTGGTGATATGGCAACATCAGCCGAAACTGATCCTGAGCATTGGTACAACGACATTGGAGACTATGATGTATGGTTGTATGCCTATACACAGTTCGGTTGTGTGGATTCAACTAACATGATTATTCCAATTACACCTGTGCCATCTGTATATGTGCCAAACGCCTTTACTCCGGACGCTGATGGTGTTAACGATATGTTTACTCCAGTGCTCTATGGATGGGAAAATGCAGAATATGAATTCTATGTATTTGACAGATGGGGTCAAATCGTATTTGAATCATTCTCTCCGGGAGAAGGATGGGATGGCGGAATTAACGGTATCCAGGTAGATTCTAAAACGGATGTATTCGTTTGGAAACTCATCCTTAGAAGCGGAGACTCAGGAGACAAAAAAGAGTACGTGGGTCATGTGACCCTTCTCAGATAGATTTTTTAAGCTAAGTTTTGAAAGCGCGGTGCCATATGGTATCGCGCTTTCTTTTTATATTAGAAGGGAAATTATAATTGACCTCTATGATACCCAAAATAAACTCCCTAAAAGATTACAAAGCAGCTTATAGAAAGAGTGTTGAAGATCCTGAAACTTATTGGAGTGATCTTGCCAAAACCTTTCAGTGGAAAAGACCCTGGGAAAAAGTGTTGGAGTGGAATTTTGAAGAACCCAAGGTCCAATGGTTCATCAATGGTACTCTGAATATCACGGAGAACTGTATTGATCGTCACCTGGCAGACAAAGGAAATAAAACAGCCATACTGTGGGAACCAAATGACCCAAGCGAACGGGCTATCAAAATTACCTATGCAGAATTGCATGAAAAAGTGAATCAGTGTGCCAATATGCTGCTGAATCTCGGCGTACAAAAAGGCGATCGGGTTTGTTTATACATGCCAATGGTGCCGGAATTGGCCATAGCAACCTTGGCATGTGCCAGAATTGGAGCAGTCCATTCAGTGGTGTTTGCCGGGTTTTCTGCCAAAGCATTGGCTGACAGAATAAATGATTGTGATTGCAAGGTATTGCTCACCGCAGATGAAGGGTTGAGAGGAGCCAAAACGGTTGATCTTAAAAAAATTGCTGATGACGCATTGGAGAATTGTGAGTGCATAGAAAAATGTGTTGTTTTTAAACGCACTGGTGCTCAGGTCAACATGCTACCTGGAAGAGACGTCTGGTGGCATGACGAAATAGCTCATAGCAGCAAGGAACATTCGGCCCAGGAGATGGGTTCTGAGGACCCATTATTCATTTTATACACTTCCGGTTCAACTGGGAAACCAAAGGGAGTGGTGCACACCACAGGAGGTTACATGGTGTATGCCGAGTATTCGTTTAGAAACGTCTTTCAATATGAGGAGAACGATATTTATTGGTGTACGGCAGATATTGGTTGGATCACAGGTCATTCCTATATTGTTTATGGCCCCTTGCTGGCTGGTGCCACTACCGTGATGTTTGAAGGCGTGCCTACCTGGCCTGATGCAGGTCGTTTTTGGGAAGTGGTGGAGAAGCACAAAGTCAATTTGTTTTACACTGCTCCTACTGCCATTCGTGCACTGCAGGCTTTTCCTGAGGACCTGGTTACAAAGCACGACCTAAGTTCCTTAAAAGTACTAGGCTCTGTTGGAGAACCCATTAACGAAGAGGCCTGGCATTGGTACAATAGCGTGGTAGGCAAAGAAAAATGTCCTATTGTGGATACCTGGTGGCAAACCGAGACTGGAGGGATCATGATTTCACCTTTGGCGGGCATTACACCACTCAAGCCAAGCTATGCTACCTTGCCACTTCCGGGAATCCAACCTTGTTTGGTAGATTCCAATGGTCATGAAATAGAAGGTAATGATGTTGAAGGTAATCTTTGTATCAAATTTCCCTGGCCAAGTATGCTTAGAACAACCTGGGGTGATCACGATCGTTGTAAACTGACCTATTTCTCAACATATAAAGGCTATTATTTCACCGGTGATGGATGTAAACGAGATGAAAATGGCATGTACCGAATAACCGGTCGAGTAGATGATGTCATGAATATTTCCGGACACAGAATTGGAACTGCAGAGGTTGAAAATGCCATTAATGAGCATGAGGCTGTTATTGAGTCGGCTGTGGTCGGGTATCCGCATGATATCAAAGGTCAGGGAATTTACGCCTATGTGATTTGTTCTGGTAATTTGGATGATGAGCAGATGAGGCGGGAAATTTTGAATGTGGTGACCCAAGAAATTGGTCCGATCGCCAAACCCGATAAAATTCAGGTAGTTCCTGGTTTGCCTAAAACCAGATCTGGTAAAATCATGAGACGCATTCTTAGAAAAATTGCTGAAGGCGATACTTCAAACCTGGGTGATACTTCTACTTTACTGGATCCAAGTGTGGTTGAAGCAATTAAAAGCAATGCACTCTAATGTCGCAAAACGACTTGCCTCCATCTAATTTTGATGATGATCGATTAAGAGAAGTCATTGATTACGCTTTGAGGGAAGATCCTGAAGCGGAAGAAAGAAGGGGTTTGAAAAAAAGATCTAAGAGGCTTTGGAAAGGCGTCAAAACCACTGCTAGAAAAGTTAAAAAAACGGCGAAAAGAGAACGCGAAGAAACCATCATTGCTGCTCAAATTCTCAGAAGATATATGAGAGACAAAGACAGTGTGAGTGCAGAGGAGCTGGCTTTTCTCAAAGATCAGTCCATCGATATCATGAGAATTTTGCCCATTGTTGCAGTGCAGGCTTTTCCTGCGCCAGTGCCCATTACGCCATTTTTAATTGCACTTGGATCTAAAATTGGCATCAACCTGGTGCCCAAAGAACAGGTTCATCCTGATGAATACAGGGAACGCGTGCCAAAGGACAATCAAGGCAGACAAAATTGAATTTTTATCGCATTTAATCTTCCTGTAACATGGCTAACTTCTTTTTAACCTAAGCAGTTTAATGATGTAATACGACCGTAATTTTCTTCTAATCCATCCACTCTAGTTTCGCTAAAAAAAATCGAAACATGAGAAAATTGTACACAGCTTGCTTCTTATTGATCGCTATGTGTGGTGGTGAAAATCTGAGAAGTCAAACAACAAAACCTGTCGAAATTCGACATATTGGAAGTTATCACACAGGAATATTTGATGGTGCTGCCGCAGAAATAACCGCATATGATGAGATTGGAAAAAGATTGTTTTTCACCAATGGCTCGGCAAATACTGTAGAAGTACTGGATATTTCTGATCCCAACAATCCTGCCCACGTCAACTCAATAGATTTGAATGCGTACGGAGATGTGATTAATAGTATTATTGTTTGGGATGGTTTTCTTGCAGCGGCTATTCAAAATAGCAATGCTCAATTGAATGGTGTGGTTGTTTTTATGGATACCGCTGGCATGGTTTTAAATCAACTTACGGTTGGACCATTACCAGATATGATCTCAATATCTCCTGATCACAATAAAATTGTAGTTGCGAATGAAGGAGAGCCAGATGACGATTATTTAGTAGACCCAAATAGCTCAATTTCAATCATAGATGTAAGTAGTGGGAATATTGTTGGTTTGACATCAGCCAATGTAACCACCATAGATTTTACTTCATTCGAGAGCTACCGTCAAAGCTTTGAATCATCCGCCATCGATAATTGGAACTATACTTTAACACCTACAAGCTATGCCACAGAAACCGATAGCATTATTGATGGTAATGAGGATATCTGGGGCGTCATTCAGGAGTTTACAGGTGATATTGACAATGCTTGTCATGGAGATTTGTTTATTGGTGGTCAGGATTTAGACAACGGAAATGGTGGTGGATCTTTTGTGCACACCATAGATTTTGACCCAGTTGCTTTGGTTAATACCAATCAAGCATATTTGTCATTTAAATACCAGACGATTGGATATGACGGTACGGATAGTGCAGGTTATTATGTAGAATTCGATAACGGTACAACATGGAACAACTATACAGCTCTGAGTAAAGACACTACCTGGAATAAAGTAAGCATTGCGATTCCTCTCGGATCAACCCATATTAGACTTAGACTGGCTGCTCGCCAAAATGGTTCAACCGACTACATTGGTTTTGATGACGTTGAATTAAGATTTTTTGATGAAAGTGTCAACATCTACGGAGCCAATCGTTTCGCGTCTGTTGCTCAGGATTTGGAACCAGAATATGTGTGTATTGACGGTAACTCGCAGTTAGCGCATGTTACGCTTCAAGAAAATAATGCTTTCGCAACCATAGATTTGAATACAGCGCAAATTATAAGCGTAACTGGCTTAGGGTATAAGGATCATTCACTACCCGGAAATGGTCTGGATGCCAGTAATACTAACCCAACGATTAACATTACAAATTGGCCAATTAAAGGGATGTACCAACCAGACGCCATGAGCTGCTATGAGGTGGCAGGCACAAAATACTATGTATTTGCCAATGAAGGAGATTCCAGAGACTATGACGGTTATTCCGAAGAAGAAAGAGTGAAGGATGTGACTTTGGATGCCACCGTATTCCCTAATGCCGCAACACTTCAATTAGATGACGAGTTGGGGAGACTCAAAATTACAAGTTCAAAAGGAGATATTGATTGTGATGGTGAATACGAGGAAATCTACAGCTACGGAAGCCGGTCGTTTTCAATTGTTGATGAAAATGGCAACCTGGTGTACGACAGTGGTGATGATTTTGAGCAAATTACTGCAACCGAGTATCCCTTGGATTTCAACTCAACAGATGATGACAATACCAGCTTCAAGAATAGAAGTGATGACAAAGGTCCGGAGCCAGAAGGTTTGGCAATGGCAAAAATCAACAACCGTCACTATGCATTTATTGGATTAGAGAGAATAGGAGGCATTATGGTATATGATGTTTCTGACCCAACAGCTCCACAGTATTTGCAATATCTTAATAGAAGAGACTTCTCACAAAATGAAACGGATTCTGCTGCTCTGGATTTAGCACCTGAAGGATTGGTGTTTATTCCGAAGGCGAAAAGCCCCAATAAAAGAGACCTTTTGGTTGTGTCGAATGAGATAAGTGGAACTGTAAGCATTTATCAAATCGACATTAACAATACAATTAATGGCCCAATTGCGCTGGACACATTTGGCTTGAATTCACCTGATACAATAGGAACCTATGGTCAGATGATTTATGAAGGTGGAATTTCTGGCTTACTCCCAAAACCAGGAACAAATGATCAATACTTTCTCATCACAGATAGAGGACCAAACGTATCTGCTGTAAATCACAATTTGGCAACCGGAATGAATGAAAAATTGTTTCCCTTTGTCAATTATGCGCCTAAAGTAATTGAGGTGACAGCGAATGCTGGTGTGCTTGCGGTGGACTCATCATATAGTTTAAGCAGACCTTCAGGAACAAATGTTACAGGTTTGCCATTGCCTGCCGGACTTGGCAATACCGGTGAAACAGCCTGGTCGGATACATTGGCCAATTTAGCTGGAACTGATGCATGGGGAATCGATTCAGAAGGTCTGACGATAGACAATCAAGGCAACTATTGGGTATGTGATGAATATGGTGCTTCCGTATGGCAACTAAACTCAAATTTTCAAGTCATAAAAAGGTACACACCTTTTACAAATGAATTGGAAGATGTTCAGCTGGATACTATGGCTGGAAAAAGACGCCCCAATAGAGGGTTTGAAGGAGTGGCATACACACCAAATGGAAAAGTATATGCCATTCTGCAAAGTCCGGTTTACAACCCAGGCAGTGTAGCATCAGATAATTCCCGAATTCATAGAATCATCGAGATCGACCCTGCCACTGGCGATCAAAATACATACGCATATGAGCACAACGAACCAATTGGAGATATTTTGAACAAGGATTGGAAATTGGGAGATTTGGTTGCGATCAATAACACAGAGTTTTTAGTAATTGAACATGCACAAAAGGGTGCCTGGAATTATAAGGATGTTTATAAAATTGATATCTCCGGTGCTACACCAATTACTGTTGAAGATTTTGGAGGTCTGACATTGGAAGAACTTCAAGACTCAGTGGGTCTTGACATGAACGGGATTACAGTAGTTGAAAAAACACATGTGTTAGACTTGCTTGAGAATGGCTGGGATTTGAACCATGATAAACCAGAAGGGATTGCAGTTTTAAACGATACCACGATCGCATTGGTGAATGACAATGATTATGGGATTAGTTCACCAAATTCAGACGGTAACGTGGCCTTTACGGGTGCAACAACTAGATTATATCAGTATACTTTACCCAATAGTTTAAACTTGGTTTCTCCATTTTGTGAGGTGGAAATTTTGACGGCAGATACAACGATTTGTCCTGGTGACCTGGTAACTGTGGATGCAGAAGCTGGTTTTGCCAGCTACGATTGGAATGATCTGCAAACAGGAAGCTCTGTTAATTTTGGAAACGCAGGTCAATACTATGTAAACGCTACAAATGCGAATGGATGTGTGGCCAGTGACACCTTCAATTTAAGCGAACACACTTTGCCAGGAGTGGCTCTGGGAACCGATCAAATAATCTGTATCAATCATGACATTACACTTGATGCCGGTGCAGGATTTACTGATTATGATTGGAGTACTGGTGGAACCTTACAAACAGAATTGATTACAGGAAGTTCTTTGGGTGTGGGCGTGCATACCATAGACGTGCTAGCCACAGACATGAATGGGTGTAACAATTCCGATACTCTGGTTCTCACAGTTGACGCCTGTACTGACATTGATCAACCAGAAGGATTTAAGATGAATGTCTATCCTAATCCAGTGTTGACTAATCTAAATCTGGAGAACAAAGGGCAGGCTCCATTTAACGTACAGTTGATCAATATTTTGGGAGAGACCATTCAAACTATGAGGGTGGATGGACAGAACACACAAAGTATTGATATGACAGCTTTTGCCTCAGGTACTTATTTTATTAAAGTATTTGATGGTGAGAAAGAACATACCCTAAAGCTGTTGAAGCTGTAAACTATATACCGCAAGAAAAAAAGCCGTTTCTGAAAAGGAACGGCTTTTTTGAATTCTATTTTCTGGGTTTAAACCACAGTGATCACAAAGTGCTTCTTCTTACCCTTTGACACCACCATGTATCTGCCATTAATGAAGTCATCCCTAGACACTGTTTTATCCAAACCAATCTTAGCTTTATTGATGGACATCATGTTCTGTTGTAAAGAACGTCTGGCTTCACCATTGGACGTACAAATCTTGTTTTGAGTTAAACCTGCTAAGAACTGAATGGCATCCACTGCTCCAGCTAATTCTGCAGACGATACTTCAATTTGCTCGAAGGACTGTGTGGCAGACATGAATTCAGCTTCTGGCATGGCATGTAACTCATCCTTACCAATAGATCGGTCAAACATAATGTTGTTATCCAATGACAAACCGTCGTAATCGGCTTGAGAATGCACCCGGATTGTAATGTCTTTGCCCAATTCTTTTTGTAGCAATTTCTTATCAGGGTTTTTGGCGTGCTCTGCTTCAAGCGTTTCAATGTTTTCTTTGGTCTTCAGCGTGAAGATTCGAATGTATTTGGCAGCATCCTCATCCGAAGAATTCAACCAATACTGGTAAAAGTCCCTAACACTGGTTCGGTTTTTATCTAACCAAACATTGCCACCTTCTGTTTTACCAAATTTACTGCCGTCTGCTTTTTTAATTAAGGGTGTGGTTAATGCAAAAGCTTCTCCACCATCTTTCCTGCGGATCAACTCAGTTCCCGTGACAATATTTCCCCACTGGTCAGAACCGCCCAATTGAATTTTAGCGCCTTTGTGTTTCCACAAGTAATAAAAATCGTAACCCTGAACCAGTTGGTAAGAAAATTCGGTAAAAGATAAACCTGTTTCCAAACGTGTCTTAACTGAATCTTTTGCCATCATGTAATTGATGGAAATATGCTTGCCAACATCTCTGATGAAATCAAGAAAACTCATATCCTTGAACCAGTCGTAATTGTTGGCCATTTCAGCTGAATTATCACCACAATCAAAATCCAGAAACTGTTCCAGTTGTTTTTTAACGGCATTTAAATTGTGATTTAAAGTATCACTGTCCAACAAATTTCTTTCAGCTGATTTTCCGGATGGATCTCCCACCATCCCTGTAGCACCACCAACCAAGGCAATGGGCTTATGGCCACATCTTTGGAAATGTACCAAGGTCATAATTTGAACCAGACTACCAATGTGAAGTGAATCGGCTGTTGGGTCAAAACCAATATAACCGGCTGTGGTGCCCTGGTTTAGCATTTCCTCAGTTCCGGGCATCATATCATGAATCATCCCGCGCCATGTCATTTCTTCTACAAAGTTCATCGGTACAAAAATTAGGGGTCAAAGATAGCGTTATATTCAATAAACGAACTTAAGCCAAACACAATAAATCCTACATTTGTGCTATGATTTTGGTAACGGGTGGTACTGGATTGGTTGGAAGTCATCTCCTCATGAAGTTGTATCATGAAGGACAATCTGCCAGGGTATTGAGTAGACAAACAACATGGCCGAATCATATGGATAAAGTGCTTGATTACTACCAAATCGATCCAAATTCATTCAAGGAAAAGTTTCAGCTCTACCAGGGAGATGTCACAGATATCGTAAGTCTGGGAGGCGCTTTTGAAGGCATCAAAAAAGTATACCACTGTGCTGCGCTGGTGTCGTTTAAGCAATCCGATTATTATAAAATGATGGACATCAATGTAAACGGAACCAGCAATGTAGTGAATATGTGTTTAGATGCGCAAATTGGCAAGTTGTGTTATGTGAGTTCTACGGCGGCCATTGGAAAAAAAGGAAATGAGACCATTATAGTTGAAGACGGCGAATGGGTGAGAGAACTGAATAGCAGTAATTACGCTAAAAGTAAGTTTTTGTCTGAACGAGAGGTTTGGAGAGGGCAGGAAGAAGGTTTAGATGTGGTCATTGCCAATCCATGTGTGGTTTTGGGACCAGGAAACTGGGAGGAATCCAGCGCTGCATTGTTCAAACAAGCTTCAAAGGGATTGAAGTTTTACACTGGTGGAAGCAATGCTTTTGTAGATGCAAGAGACGTGGGTGATTGCCTATATCAATTGATGGAATCTGAGATCAAAGGTGAGCGTTTTCTGGTGATTGGACACAATTTGACATTTAAGGTTTTATTCGACAAATTGTCTGTGGCATTTGGACATAAAAAACCGAGCAAACAAGCGCCACGTTGGTTGAGCAATATTGGCTGGCGAGTGGAAGGTGTTCTTGCCTGGTTGACCAGAAGAAAACCTAGAATTACCAAGGAAACTGTGGCGAGTGCTTATACCAATGTTTCATATTCAAACGAGAAGATTAAATCAGCGCTGAACATGGACTTCAGGTCCATTGAAGATACTGTTGAGCATGGGTTAGGATTTTATAAATCTAATTGAACCCCTCTTTCTCCAACTTCCTCAAGCGTTTCTGAACCTTTTCGAAAATGGTTTTCATTCTATTGAGGTCCTCCGAATAATGGTCATAGGATTTTTCGAATTCTTCTTTGGTAACGCCATGCTTCTCAAAGACCTCCGTATAGTAGCCCTGAACACTGCGCAGAGCATCCATGTCTTTTCCCAATTCGTAGCTCACCACGGCATCTGCCAAATGAATGTCGGTTAAAATTTCTACAAATTTATCTTCTTCAATGTAGCCTTCATCAGGATTGGAGCACCCTATGGATATCAGCAATATGGCGCCTAGGAACCATTTCATCTGTCAAATGTCAAACGAGCTCCCTGACCGTACTCTATAATTTGTCCTTTGTCGTAAGCCAGGTTTCCGTTAATGAATGTACTCACAATACTAGATTTAAAAGTATGGCCTTCAAAAGGAGACCAGCCACATTTATATAGTAAGTTGTCTTTAGAAACGGGGTAGGGTTTATTCAAATCAAGCAATACCAAATCTGCAAAATAACCTTCTCGTATATATCCTCTTTCCGCGATATCAAAACACTCAACCAGCGCATGAGATGTCTTGTGAACAATCGTTTCCAAGCTGATCTTCCCCTGGTGATACAGATCAATTAAACTCTGCACAGCATGTTGAACCAATGGCCCACCAGATGGTGCGTTGAAATAAGACTGACTCTTTTCTTCAATGGTGTGTGGTGCATGATCCGTTGCGATCACATCAATTCTATTGTCTAAAACTGCCGCTAAAATGGCATCTCTGTCCGACTTACTTTTAACCGCAGGGTTCCATTTGATGTGTGTGCCCTTATCTGCATATTGGCTATCGTCAAACCAAAGGTGATGAACGCAAGCTTCCGCTGTAATCCTTTTTTCAGTGAGTGGAATGTCATTTCTGAATAAGTCCAGTTCTTTGGCAGTACTGATGTGCAAAATGTGCAATCTTGTACCGTGCTTTTTAGCCAAGGCAGATGCCTTGGACGATGATAGATAACAGGCTTCAGTGTCTCTAATAACGGGATGTTGGTCGATGGGTACATTCTCACCGTATTTGGCTTTCGCGATCTCAACATTTCGTCTGATTGTGGCTTCATCCTCACAATGAGTGGCAATGAGCATATCGCATTTAGAAAAAATCGACTCCAATACAGATTCTTCATCCACTAACATGTTTCCGGTAGACGATCCCATGAATACTTTTACCCCACAGACATTGGACTTGTTTGTTTTCAGAACCTCTTCAATATTGTCGTTACTGGCTCCCATGAAGAAGGAATAATTGGCCAGCGAATCCTTACTGGCAATGTCGTACTTGTCTTGAAGTAATTCCTGAGTTAGACTCTGAGGTTTGGTATTGGGCATTTCCATAAAGGAAGTAATACCACCAGCTACAGCAGCTCTTGATTCAGTGCGAATGTTTGCTTTGTGAGTGAGCCCAGGTTCTCTGAAGTGCACTTGATCGTCAATCATTCCAGGGATCAAATGAAGCCCTTCTCCATCTATTTCTGTACAATTCGAATCATTGTGAATGGGCGTTGAACTGATTTGTTCAATCCTTTGGTTTTTGATGTGAACATCCTTAACGCTTTGTTCACCTTCATTGACAACGGTGACGTTTCTGATAATTGTACTCATTTGATTTTTTTGATCTTTTTTCGTCTCATTTTCCAAACGCCCCAAAAAGCTTCTTTGAAAATAGACATGCTCATTTTCGATTCACCAAACTCTCTGTCGATAAATGTAATCGGCACCTCAACCACATTAAACCCTAACCGCTTGGCTGTATATTTCATCTCAATTTGAAAGGCGTAGCCAACGAACTTAATTTGACTCATGTCGATTGCTTCCAAGACCTCTCTTCTATAGCATTTAAAACCGGCAGTGGTGTCTTTGGTATTAATCCAAAGAATAGTTCTTACATACAAACTGGCACCGTAAGACATCAACCAGCGCATAAACGGCCAGTTCTTAACCTTTCCTCCCTTGCAATAGCGACTGCCAACCGCCACATCTCCACCATCCACACAGGCTTGCCTCAACCGGGGTAAATCCTTTGGATTGTGGGAGAAGTCTGCATCCATTTCAAAAACATAGGCATAATCACGTTCCAAAGCCCATTTAAAGCCATGGATATAGGCGGTTCCCAGACCTTGTTTCCCTGTTCTCTCCTCGATGAAGAGGCGTTCGGGAAATTCCTTTTGTAGCTCCTTCACAATGTCTGCTGTGCCATCAGGTGAGCCATCATCAACAATTAAAACATTGAAGTCCACCTCAAGGTCAAATACCGCACGAATAATATTTTCGGCGTTTTCCTTTTCATTGTAGGTTGGTATGATGACTAAACTATCGCTCATAAAGGACTGCTAAGATAATAATCACGCTTGTATAATGAGATATTGTTTTTGCGACTTTCTCAATTTAACAAGATTTAAGAAACTGTAACTTTCTTCGCTTCAAACATTATGAAGCGGACGCGTTTAAATTAGAATTAGTTTTGTGCTTAGGTAAAAATGGTCTTTGGTCCGGTTTTAGATGCCATTGAATAGATGAAGTTGATCATGTATGTGTTATTTTTTTTGATGCTGGCTTTCGGCCAATCAACTCTGCATGCTCAGGAAATGAGAAAATTTAGTCCGGATGGTGCTTTTTTATTGAACTACAACGGACCGGAGAATACAGAATCCGGAAACACACGTCATACGATCAAAATATACAGTTCTAAGCACAATTGTACCATGCAAACCATACAATTGTTCTCAAGAACAGAAGAAACTATCGTCGATATCAATATCAGTACCAATGGTGCTTTACTTGTGATCAAAACGGATCAAATTCAACGGATCTATAATGTGCGCAATGGAGATTTAATTATGGCGAGTGAGCTGGGGAAGGAAATCGCTCTGAGTAATCAGTCCAGTACGTTCATTGTAAGAGGAGAAAAGTATTTGATCGAATACAATGTTTATGCTCAGGAGGTTTTCCAATACAAAACACCGAAACGCCTCAGTGTGAAAGACTTCTTTTATTTTCCTTCTGATGAAGGGTTTGCAATTATTAGCAACAGGAAGCAATACTATATTTTCGGAAGAAACAAACCAAACTTCATGCGAAAGGCCTTTGGCAACTCACATGTGATCGATCCATATAATAAACAATGCCATATTTTTAATTTGCTGGGAAGCAATGGAACAGTTTTAACGGTGAATTATACGGCTATTCGCAAGCAGCGCATGCTCACTACCACCAAACTCTTTAAACAATACGTGAAGGAAGAATCAAAAGATAAGGATAAAAAAATCAGTGCACCACGACTCATCAAAGGATATACAAAGTTGAGCTCGAATGGGTCTTACATTGCATATGCTGTGCAAACCGGCGATCATGAAAAAATGGCATTGATTCATCACCTCAATTCAAATAAAATCATTCATACACTCGAATTTGAAGGAAACAAAGATTATCCTGAATTAACCTGGATGAATGATTCCCTGCTCGCTATTAGAAAATCTCCATTGTCTTATGATATCATGCATGTGCCATCTGGTCGCATTCAAAACCAACTCAACTATACATTTAAGTTTCCGGAAGGTGATAAGGGGATTGGAGATAAGAAACTGGCGAAACAAATTCAAATCTCCAATAACATGAGGTATGCCTATGTTTCGAGCAAAAAATCAACTTTCTTCAGTTTGGGAGCTATTCGTCAATTGAGGTCCTATTCTGAGAAAACAAAACCTCTGTTCTTTGATGCTTCTTCAAGCCACATTTTAGTTGAAAAAGATGGTCAACTTGGCTTAATAAAGACGGCAGATATTGAAATGGATTTGGGCAATGATGAAATCAGATTTTACCCATTGAACGATTCTTGTGGCTTCAAACCTGAAGATGTTTTGGGAGATGCTGAGCCACCAATTGCATATGACTACCCTAAGTTTGAACGAATCAAACACATTTCAGAGGTGAGTGATACCACTGAGTTAAAAATGGTGCTCCAAACCTTATCCAATAAAGACACGATCACGGAAGTAGAATTCCAGATTATGGACAAGTATGGCAATTACTATACGGGTGCGGCTGATAAGGAACACAGGCATTTGTGGTGTAATCTGGTACGCCAATATGCCAAAGAAAATCCTGAGCAACTTACCGACTTTACGGTAGCGGAAATGACTGATGACACACCCATGAAACTGGCCATATCTGTTGTATTGGATTACAGTGGATCCATGGGGATGGGAAGAATCATTGCATTGGAGGATGGCTTGAAAACTTTCTTTGAGAGCAAAGCAGAGACAGATGGCGTGAGCATTGTGAAGTATGATTATACTGTAGATGCACAAGGACCTTTGAGCACAGAGGTGGCTATGTTGAAAAGCAATTTGGATAAGAAATCTTATGACGAATATGGTGGCGCAACAGCCCTGCTGGATGGTACCAGATTAGGAATAGAGCAGGTGCAACACGAAACTGAATTTGATGAACGCATTGTGATTGTAATTACAGACGGGAATGAGAATTCATCCTTCAGTTCCAAAAACGGGGTGATTGCCCAGGCGATTGAACAAGGCGTAAAGGTGTATACCATTGGATTTGGAGATTTTATTAGCGAATCGTATCTCAAAGGAATTGCCTACAACACCAATGGTGGTTACTATCGAATTTATCGATCTAATGAGTTGCGCTGGATTTACCAGGATATCTACCAAAAGGTGAAGCATTACTACAAAATACGTTATGTGAGTCCCGAATACGGCAAGTACAAAACACTGGTGAAACTGTGCCCGGAAACAGCAAAATCAACTTCTTTAAGTGTGAGCTATGACAATACGCCGGTCGATTTATCTAAGATCGACTTGAGTGGAGAAGATGGTTTCGAGATTCCGTTTGAGAATATTTCAAGTTCTAAGAAAGAAGTGTCTCAATTGGAAAATGTCAAGAATATTGAGGATTTTACCCAAATAAATTTTGCCGATATCAAGACAATTCATCGAAGAAGTCCTAACACAAATCAAGAAATGATTTCCAAGGAGAGACAAGAGTTCGATACCTTGTCGCTGCCTAAATTTGAATTTGTTTTCGACAAAACCATCATCACCAATGATCCGGCAGAAGAGATTGCGATGGTGCTTGATTTTATGAAAAAATATCCTCACGTGTCTCTTGAGATCGTTGGGCATACAGACAATGAAGGCGGGGAAGATTACAACCTTAAGTTGAGTAAGGACCGTGCTGAAAAAGTAAGAAAACTGCTCATTTCCAGGGGGGCAAATGAAGCCCGACTCTTATCTATCGGTATGGGGGCTACTGATCCTCTTGTATCCAACGATACTGAGGAGGGAAGACAAACTAATCGGCGTGTTGTGTTTGTTTTGGTGGAGTAATTTGCAAGTGCATTTATCTGTTCTTTTTCAGTTGTATCTTCAGTCTAAAAACGATACATTTGAGTCATGACACACAACGACCTAAAAACGCTCGTACAGAGCATAGCCGATAAATGGAAATATAAACTTGAAGAACTGGAAGGCGAGAAACTCCGATTGGATGTGGCCATTAAAATGAAGGACGACACCTGGCGCTACCAGTTTGTGTATTTATGGATCAAGGTACAGGGAGACCACTCCTATGTTTACATGAACAGTAGAGTAGGTCAGTACGATAGACGCGTGGATCTGTATAAATTATTGGTGGAGTCGGGGTATGGTCGTTACTGTGCGGTCACCATTTTACCAGATAAATTAGATGGCAGAGATGTGGAGAGCATTTGTGTATCAGCTTGTCCACATGCCAAGGTGGTGAACGAGGAGCTGCTTGATCAGATTATTTATGATGTGGCTTTCAATGCGGATTATTTAGAAAAGATGTTGTTTGGGGAGGATAAACATTAGTCTTTCCTAAGTATGAAGAGAATTGTCACACTGATTCTGTCTTTTTTCATGCTCGCTCAAGGAGTTTGTCAGAACGAGCAGAGTGATGGTACTGAGATTTTCATGTTTTACCCTGTGGCATTTCAATGGGATGATTCAGATGCTCTTCCTGATTCGCTTTTGATGCAACTTTGTTATTATTATGATCCAGGTATTCCACATGACTTAACGCTTGGATCTTTTTCCAAAGAGGCTCATGATGTTCTGTTGAAAACTGTCTCCAGATCAATTGAAAAGAAGCATTTGAGACGTGATCATGAAGACCTTTTAATGAATGCTGGAGATCTCAACTTCTTCAATTATTCTGAAGAAGACAATTACCTGACTGCGGATTTACATCAACTTCAAAGAATTTCTGAGTTAATCGGAACTTTCAAAACGCACGAACTGGTCATTAGTGATACGGCAAATGAGTTGAGTGATATTGTCATTCAAGGCGGAAGATATAGAGTGCAGTACCGAATGGATACTACAGTAGCACCAGTGGGACATGATAATCAAGGATTCCCCATTTACGCGCAAGCTGACCTGGATATTTTCGGTGCTCCCAAAAATTATGTGCTTCATTGGTCGGAGCCTCACAGAATAAACGCACTTTCTTTTTTTGAGAAATGGACCCTGGATGAATCGGGTCTTACAAAAGAAATAAAAGGCTACAGTTTACCAAGTTCTCCAAATCACAGAGATTTTTGTTATGCCGCCGAAAGTTCCGCCAAAGGTCCTTTGTTTAAGTCAAATGTTTGTTATACAAGTTTGTTAAGTGTTCCAGAGTACAAACCAGGTCGGTCTCATCCGGCAGAAATGGAAAAGATTAAATACTTCACAGAGTTCATCTTTGAATTATTGAACCAGGCCAAAAAAGGAAGCTATGATCTGTATGATGTCTCAAAATTGATAGAAGAAGACACCAGTCGTTTGAATGACCTGAGTTATATTGATGAACAGATATCCCAAAACAATGTGGCACCAAGTTCATGGAATAGCTTATCAACACCAGATGAATCCCATACCATGTTTTTTCATACATCTCAAAAGTATGATTCAACTGCCAGTCCAATAATGTCTGATGATCCGTGGGACGACGGAAGATATCGACCGGAAGATCTTGATGAAAAAGGTCAACCCAAAATTTTTGAAGCTTACAGATATCAAGTACTCAATTGGAAGGAGCATTTGATTGGTTTTCGTTTCCTTGAAGATTGGTATTTAAATGAATCAACGGGATCTTTTATCAAGGAAGTGAAAGGTATGAGTTTACAATTTGAACTGGTTCAGCCAGCCTGGTCTCCTTATCCACCGGAAACTCGGGAAGTGTACATTCGCTTCAAAGATTAACCTCTTCTGCGTTCCAAAAGTACCATCATCATAAAAGATAAGAGCATTCTGTCGTCTTCACCGCCATCTTCAAGTTCACCGAGTTTTTCCAGTTTGAAGCGTCTGCCCCAAAAGGATTTTTCTTTAGACAGACGAGCTACTAAGGTGCCATCCGGTCTTTTTAGAGTATACCTTGGATTACACATATATCCGGTAAAGAAGTTGACGACTGGGATTTCCCCCAAGAGGGCATCTCCCATCTTTGCCCATGGATTTTCTTCCTGAATGGTAAATTCCTGATTGTCGTGCTCATCGAAAACATTGTATGTGGCTTTCCACAGAGACTTCATTCCTTTTCTACCCACCTTCCCAAGGTTTTCTCCGGCAGCATTTTTGAAACCATAGCAGGCTCTGAAATCAATGATTCTGTCCGCAGCAATGGTGTACAAAACGTCCTTTTTGGAATCGTCGGTGAAAATTTGAACGGCTTCTTTGAATTTGAAGAGCTTTTGACGTACATAGGCAATTGTTTTCCCACCTGCATCCCGCGCAATGAAATCGTTTGATAAAGTTCCAATCTTAAATTCCAGTTCCAACGGAAAGTTAAATTCCTTTGTAGGGACTACTTCTTTGGCCAGTATACCATCATCAATCACACCTTCTTCCATGAGCTTATTTTTTTAGACACTGTGCTAGAATTTGGTTGTTTTGTGATTTTCTAGAACAGTGTTTTTTCATCAATATAATGTTTTTACCTAAAGTCTGGAAATCCTTTTTTATCTGATTTTAACCTGATTCAGTATGCACCATGCCACGCTCCCAAAACTTTTACTAATGCACCGGCTAACGCGACAGCACAGGCTTTATACGCGAACGCCTATTACACAAACATCATCTAACTGTTCAATGTCTCCCTTCCATTGATTGAATGCGTCAATTATTTGCTGTCTCTGCGCTGCCATAGTCTCATGTTGAATATTTAGAAGCAGCCTTTTGAAGTTGGCAGCCTTGAATTTCTTTCCTCTAGGTCCTCCGAACTGATCGGCATACCCATCTGAAAAAATGTAAAACGTATCTCCTTTATTGAGTTCTATTGTATGAGAGGTATAGGGTTTAGGTTCTGCATATTTACCAATAGGCTGCTTGTCTGCTTTAATTTCCTCGATTTCTTCTGAACCTGCGCGGATGATCCATAATGGGTTGTTGGCACCTGCATATTTAACCGTTTTGCCTCCAGATAAAGAATGTTGCAAAGAACAAAGCGCAATGTCCATTCCGTCCTTAACTTCCTCTTCCGACTTTTCGAATTCTTCAATTACAATTTCTCTGGTTTTGTCTAAAATTTGACCAGGATCATTTAAACCGTATTCGCGCACGGACCTATTGAGTCCATTGTTACAGACCACACTCACCATGGCGCCTGGAACACCATGACCAGTACAATCAGCTGCGGCAAACAAAACTTTATTCTCCTGCGGCTCCATCCAATAAAAATCTCCTGCCACAATGTCTTTAGGCTCGTACATGATGAAGGAGTCAGTTAAATACGCTTTAACCAATTTATTGGGAGGTAATATGGCCGTTTGAATTCGTTTTGCATAATTGATGGAATCTAAAATTTCTCGATTTTGTTCTTCCACCTGAGCCTGTCGGTCCTCCGCCAATATTTTTTGTTCGTTAGCAAAATCTCTTTGTGCTTCTACTTCTTTTTTTTGCGACAGAATGATGTCGTTATCTTTTTTCTTCTGGCGAATGCTTCTGAATAGAACCAAGGCAAGGCAAATTGCCAATCCGAGCCCACCAAACAACATGTATTTTTGTGCTTTCTCCTTTTCTGCGTGTGCTTTTTCCTTATCGATTTGGTTCTGTTTTCGGTCAATCTCCTTTTCGTTCAGCGCTTGTGTAAGGTTCAGATTTTTGATCTCAGTTTCCTTCTTCTCAGTTTCATACTTGGTTTCAAGCTCTTTCATGATTTTTTCATTTTCATCTTGGTCCAGACTGTCCTGAAAAGCAACCATTTGCTTGTAATGCACAAAGGCATTTTTTGGATCGTCTTTTTTCTCATAGATGATTGACAAAAATTCATGGATGTATCTGAGGTGATAGAACGATTTAAATTCTTGAGCCAATTCTAAGGCTTCTTTTCCATAAGAAATACCGGGAGACACATTGTCGGATTGGCTGTAATTATAAGTAGCAGAGGTGAGCGTATTCAAAATGCCCATTCGATCGTTGAATTTTTTTTGAATTTCCAGCGCCCTATCCAGCTCAGCTTTAGATGCGTCAAATTGTCCCATCTCCGCATATACCAGTGCCATGTTTATGATGACAGTCGTGGCTTTCAATGAATCTCCCCGTTCCATCATGAGGTCTCTGGATTTCTTGAAATACTCAATACACTTATCAAAATCATCTTTTAATTTATAGTGAACTCCCAGGTTGTTATAAGCACTGTTGAGGTAGTTGGGATGATCATGTTCCAGAGATATTTCAATGCACTTTAGGTAGGCTGCTTCAGCCTTATCATGATGTTCCATTTCTGTTTCAATGGATCCAATGTCTAAGAGCAGTTCGGCATGTTGTTCATGCTTGCCCAATTCTTCAGTGAGTCTGAGTGCTTCAAAATAGGCCTGTAATGCCTTAGTTTTATGATCTGCCACAGATTCCATCCTTCCTCTGGTATGGTAGGCCTTTCTCAACCAATTTTTATCACCAAGCTCCTTAAATATGCGAATGGCTTCATCTGAATATGGAATACCTTTCTCATATTCACCGATATATACGTAACAATCGCCAATTTTTCTACTAGCTGTGGCGATACCCTTTTGAGAGCCGTCTTTAGTGGCACTTTCCAGAGCATATTGGAAGATGTAAAGTGCGGTATCGTACGCCTCCTGGTCAAAATACTCATCTGCATAAGCATACACTGACTTGAAACGACTTTTGGGGTCTGTTTCTTCCAGAAGTTTCTTTACCTTTTGCACAATGTCTTCAGAAGATGCTTGCGCATCAGAATTGAAACTATGTCCTAACGATAAAGTAATCAGGCATAAAAAAAATAGCTTAGTCAAATCCACCTCAAATTATTTGAACTAAATCTAAGTAAAAACCAGGAGGATAAGAAACTTGTTTTAAGAGTTAGGACAAACAAATTCAGTGATTGGCGTATCCGTTTTCAAAATTGCTTGAATACCACCTGTTACATCAGACAATTCTTTGTATCCAACTCTCATTAAAAGGGAAATGGCAACAACTGATCGGTAGCCACTCTTACAATGCACCAAATAATGGGTGTCTTTATCTAAATCAGCAGTATGTTGATTGATAAAGTCAAGCGGAAAATTGCTGGCACCCTCCACGTGTTCAGATTCGTATTCAGACGGCTTTCTAACATCCAAAACATGGTGTTTGTCCTTGGCATTTTCTTCATTTAGTTCCCCAGCAGCGACCTGACGAATGGTATTTAATTCACCACCCGCTTGAGTCCAGGCATCAACGCCTCCTTCAAGGTAACCCAGGCAATTGTCGTAACCAACTCTGGCCAGTCGCATCACCACTTCTTCTTCTCTGCCTTTGTCGGCAACCACCACAATGGCTTGGGATAAATCTTCTATAAGTGTACCAACCCAAACTGCAAATCCACCATCAATTCCAATAAAAATTGAACCGGGAATGAAGCCTGATTTAAAATCGTCTTTACCTCTTGTATCTAAAATGATGGCACCTTCAGATAAAGCGGTCTTAAGTTGGTCAACGGAAAGGTTGATGTTGGCGTTTTTCAATACTTCATCAATGTCCATGTATCCGTTCTTGTTCAACTGAACGGCTTTTGGGAAGTATTGAGGCGGAGGTAAAATGCCTGTTGTTACCTCTTTAATAAAATCGTCTTTACTCAAATCTTCGGCAAGTGCATAATTGGTCTTTTTCTGGTTGCCGAGTGTATCGAAAGTTTCACTGCTCATGTTTTTTCCACATGCTGATCCTGCTCCGTGCGCAGGATATACCAGAATATCGCCAGGAAGTGGCATGATTTTGTTTCGAAGAGAATCATATAACAACCCTGCCAAATCTTCCTTACTTAAGTCACTTTTAACGGCTAAATCAGGTCGACCTACATCTCCAATGAACAAGGTGTCTCCTGAAAATATACAGTGCTCTTTTCCATTTTCATCAAACAAGAGATAGGTACTTGATTCCGGTGTATGTCCCGGTGTGTGCAATACTTTCAAAGTCAGTTTTCCAATTTTGAAGGTTTCTCCGTCTTTGGCGATATGTGAGTCAAATGAGGTCTCAGCTTTTGGTCCAAATACAATGGTGGCTCCGGTTTTCTTTGCCAAATCCACATGACCACTTACAAAATCTGCATGAAAGTGCGTTTCAAAAATGTATTTAATGCGCGCATTTCTTTCCTTGGCCTTGTTGATGTAAGGTTCGGTTTCTCTCAAAGGATCGATTATGGCGACTTCACCTTCAGATTCAATATAGTAGGCAGCTTCTGCCAGACAGTTGGTATATAATTGTTCGATATACATAATGCAAAATTACTTAATTCTATGCTAAATAGGTTTGTATAATTCTTTCTATCAGGATGATTAAACCCATGGTGAGCACGAACCATCCAAAAATGGGTTTTAGTTTTTTACCGGGAATGGAGTGGGAGAGGTAGATGCCTAGAAAAATACCAACCACCGCCAGTCCACTGAATTTCATTAGGAACAACCAATCAATATGAATTCCTGAAGAGATGTCTCCTGAAAAACCAATGAGGCTGTTGGCCATGATCAAAGCCAGGGAGGTTCCAATGGCTCTTTTAATCGGCATTTTGAATAATTTCACCATCACCGGAATGATCACAAAACCACCACCCGCGCCAACCAAACTTGTTAGAAAACCAACAATCATGGCGATAATAATCACTATGGGATAATTGACATTATTGGACACCTCAGTTTCCTCTATGTCTCTCCCTTTAATCATGATGCGTGCTGCCCCGATCATCATAATGGCAAATAAGACCATGATGAACAAATCTTTTTCCAATTCGAATTCTCCAATAGACACAATGGGATCAGGAATTTGATGAATGATGTAATAACGATTCACCCAAACTGAGATGCTCGCAGGAATGCCAAAAACAAGAAGTGCCTGGATGTTAACGAGTTTCTCTTCAAGGTATTTAAAGGTGCCTGCAATACTTGATACGCCCACCACGAATAAAGAGTAGGCGGTTGCTTTTTCAGACGGAATGCTGAATAAGTAATATAAAATCGGGACACATAAAATGGATCCTCCACCACCGAGTAAACCCAGACTCAGTCCAACAGCAATCGCAGATATGTATCCAATAATTTCCATAATTAATGTGGCAATTTGTGCTTTGTTTTGAGGTAAGTGTATGCACCGATCAATGCAAAGATCAAAACAATTATGAAAATAGACGTTCCGGTTGCAATGTGAATCATAATCGGAGCAGGGCAGGCGCCTGTAAGCGCCCAGCCACAACCAAAGAAAGTACCACCTATCAAAGCTCTTTTTAAAGAGGGATCTTTCTTTGGAATGGCAATCATTTTGCCGTCTGACGATTTGGTTTGAAGCACTTTCATGATCTGAAGTCCGATAATGCCTGTGACAACAGCAGAGCCAATCACGCCATACATGTGAAATTCCTTAAACTCGAACATGTCCAGAATTCGATACCATGAAATAACTTCACTTTTGTACAGAACCATACCAAATGCAGCCCCCAGCGATACCCAAATAAACTGTCTCATACTAAAATAGAATTGGATAAATGATGTGTACAATGAAAAGTCCGCCCGCAAAGAACCCAATCACAGCAATAAGTGAAGGCAGTTGAAGGGAGCTCAAACCAGTGATCGCATGTCCGGAAGTGCATCCACCTGCATACCGCGCGCCAAATCCTACCAGAAAGCCTCCAACTGCCAGAATCAACCAGTTTTGCCACTGATCTAAGCTATTCCAGTTGATGTTTTCGGGAAACAGAGATTGTGTGTTTGGATCGACCTGCGCGATTAATGCTGCCCCCAGCATCATCCCTAAAATGAAGAGGTAGCGCCATTGATGTTTTTCAAAGGACTGTTTCCAAGCATTGCCCTTTTTGGGCTCGATTTCACAAAGATTTTGGAAAACACTAGATACACCAAAGCTCTTTCCAAAGTATGTGATTGCTAAAAAGATTAGACCAATCAAAGGTCCGGCAAAATACCATTCCATGTTGTAATTTTTGACAAAGGTACATCCTTAATTTAAGGAGGTTTGTGACTATCATCGCATAAGTAGTTCAATTTGCCCTCTACTGGTTTTCAAGAGGGCTTTCTGTTCCAAACTGTGGAGTAAACGTGTAACCACTTCTCTACTGCTGTTGAGGTCTCTTGCAATTTCGCTGTGCGTAATTTTAATATGATTGCTTTGATAGAAAACCGTTTTCTTTTTAAGATATGCCAGAAGTCGGTCAGATAAATCTCCAAAAATGGTATGATCCAGTTGTTCCATGAGTTCTTGAATCCGGTCATTCAATTTTTCAATAACGAAACGAAACCATTCCTCAGACAATTGACATAAGGGGTAGATTTGGTCAACCGGAATCATCAAAAGTCGGGTATTGCCTTGAGCATAGGCTCTAACAACGCTGGTTCTGCTATTTAGACAGCACTTGAGTCCGATGGCACACATGTCTTCTTGCGGTACGCTGTACAAAAAACCTTCCCGGTCTTCACGATCTATGTAGATGTCTAAGCGACCTTCAAGTGTGATTGGCAGGAAGTTGAGTTGTTCGCCAATATCCACAACAATATCTCCGTCTTCAAAAGACGCTTCTTGTCCAATTTCTTGGAGTTTTTGGATCAGAATCTCATCCTTAAAGTGAATCATACTTAGAAGTCTATTCGGTAATAGAAAATGGGCAGGAACCCCAGTTGGTAATTTTCTCTGAAATCTCTGCCGTCTGGTTGATTAGGTGTGTAGCTGAGCCCTAAAATATTTTGTTGTCCGGTTATGTTCACAAGGTCCAGGGCAATCTCGTGGGTCACCTTTTTGGCGTTGATTTTATAGTTGATTTTCAAATCAGCCCTGAAGTAATCTCTGAATTGAAATTCGTTGAAATCCTGATCCAAAAATATCAACTCATTTTGAGCGTAGGAGGCTGTTGTGTCTACTCTGCCATAACGTTGACCTCCTCCCCAGGTTACTTTACCACCAATAGACAGGACGTTCTTTTTGTTGATGGCAAATTCTTTTCCACCTAGTATATTGGCGATATAGTTCCCGTTGAAATTCGTATTTCTTTCAATGCTATCGCTGCCTTTGTATTTTGAATCAAATAAACTGGCGGTTATCAGGAAAAAGAAGCTATTGTCAAAGAATTTTTCAACTGTGAGTTCAAGACCGTAGTTGTTTCCGGTTCCTGTATTTTGGAGTGAATCTGGGAAAAATCGGGCAAATCCTGATCCTTGGTTGACCAAAGAAAATGCGGACGATTCGACTTCAACAGGTACATTGTACAAGTATTGGTAAAACACTTCAGACTTGATTCTCACGTTGCTTTTGAAACTTTTGTTGTACCCGAGAACTAAATGTGCACTTTTTGTAACGTCCATGTTCTCGTTATGGTAAATCTTTTCATCGTTGGGTCCGGTTTTGTGATAGAAGTAGGTGTATAGCGGTTGTATTTGACTGTGAAGTCCGGCCCCGAAATTGATGCTTTGGCTCCTGTCAAGACTATATTTCATTCCGAATCTGGGTTCAAAAAATGAAAACGAATTACTCTGTTCAAAATAAAGTGCGTGGAGTCCGGTTGTAAGCACTAAATCATCAGTGGCTTTGTATTTCCATTGTACGTATGGCTGGATAAGGAAGGTGCTTCCCTTAGCATCCCAGCGTTGGTTAAATTGGGTGTGTGTTGCTTCCAAAGCACTGTCCAGATATTCATAAAGGATCATGTCAGCAGTAAGTCCATATTTGATCACATGTTGACGAGTGAGCTTTTTTGTAATGTTTGATGCCAGTTGAATTCTACTACTTTGAAAAACATATCCCATCAGTGGATATAAAGAGTCTACTACAAATTCATTAGTGGTGGAGTCTACATGTCTTGCCACATAATCATGGTTCGCATGATTGTTTTCATGACTAAAGGCCAAAGTAGTGGCGAAATAAGTGTCTTTGTTCAGAGTCTTGGAAAACCTGGTTCCCAAAACACCCATGCCTGTTCCAAAATACTGGTCACGATCGTTGTCTCCATAAAATTCCAGTGACGCTTCTTTTTGATCAGAAATTTTGATGGCAATGTCACTAATTCCGCCAACACCAAAAATGCCCCAATGCCCCTGGTTTTTTGTTGGTAGAATTATTTTGAAAGCGGCATCCTGATATCTGGGAATGGCATCTGTACCCACATCAATTCCTGCGGCTTGAAAGATACCAAGCGTAGAGTAGCGGTAGTTAGCGAGATAAGAAGAGCCTTTTTGCTTGTTGATTGGTCCCTCTGCGTTTAGTTCCATGCCTAACACACCAAATTGACCAGTGAATTCGTGATTGAGATTATTACCGTTTCTGAAGTTAAGATCAAATACAGCAGAGATGCTGTTGCCATACTCCGCGGGAAAGGCACTCGTGAAAAAATCACCATTAGAGAGGACCTTGTTGTTCAATATGCTCTGTGGTCCGCCCTGAGAACCTGCGATTGCGAAATGGTTGGGGTTTGGGATTTGAATGCCCTCCACTTGCCACAAAATACCAATAGGAGAATTACCTCTTACTACAATGTCATTTCTGGAATCATCGGTACCCTGAACACCCGCATAATTGGATGCCATTCTTGCGGGGTCTCCACGACTGCCTGCATACCGGTCTGTTTCTTCTACGGAGAACCTTCGAGCACTTACCATCGCCATTTCGTTGCCGGCTTCACCTCTTGGGGTATCATCTTTAATGACTAAATCCCCCATATCGGATACGGATTCTTCCATTTCAATGGTGAGCAGTACTTCCTTTCCTGAATAGAGATTGATGTCCGTAATAAAATCTCTGTAGCCCACGTAAGTGCATATCAAAGTGTGTTTTCCAATTGGAACATCAGAAATAATAAACGAACCGTCCATTTCTGTGCCGACTTTGAAGAGAACTGTAGAATCTTTAACGATCTGAACTTTGACACCAATTAATGCGCCTCTTGTCTCTATGTCAACCACCTTGCCCCGTATATTTTGAGTGATCTGCGCTGAAACAGATATACTGAATAAAATGACGAGTACCGTGCTAAGAATTTTCATGATTCAAAATTACCCAAAGTGACCGGATTCGATTTACGGAATATCGCAATTACTCCATCATCGCTTTCTCCTTACTCTTGTATACACTGCCCTCCGTGAATTTAATTCCGAGCATTAATTCATGAGTTCCTGTGCTGTAATTTCTGAGATTGGTGGTTGTGAAATCGTAAGAATAACCAATTTCAAGGCTGCCTTTGTGGTTATAACCAATCATTGCTGACCAGGCATCATTAGTCCTGAAGGAACCTCCAATCCAAACGGCTTTTTTATAAATGGCTCTTACGCCGGCGTCCAATTTGAGAGGAGCGGGTGTGACGTACTTCACTAAAAGATTGGGTTCAACCTGAAAGTCTTCTCCAAGATCAAATTTATAGGCTCCATGAACTAAAAAGTGTCTTTCCAAACGACTCAATGCAGAGGTCTGATAATTGAAGAAATACAACTTGTTTCCCAATAAATTCGGAATGGCCGCACCAAAATGCCACTTATCATTTTGATAAAGGTAGATGCCAAATTTTGCATCAAATACGGTTGAAGATTGCAAGCCTTCACTTATTACTGCATCCGCTGGATTTTTTAATCTGATTTTAGAACCATCAACGAGCCATTGCAATACACCGGCAGACAATCCCATAGAAAGTTTGATGCTTTCATCTCCGTTGTCATTCAATTTCAAATGATAGGCATATGAGGCTTGAGCGCCAATTCTTCTGGTGGGACCTACAATATCTGTATAAACGAATCCTCCATAGCCCATTTTTCGGTTTTTGCTAGGACCGGAAACTGAGACGGTATAGGTTCTTGGTGCATCTGTAATACCTACCCATTGATAACGGTTGTTGGACCTCACATCATAGTAAGGCAAACTTCCTGCAAACGCCGGGTTGAAGGCATATTGATTAAACATGAATTGACTGTACTGCGGAAGTTGCTGAGCCTTCACCATGCCGCACATAAATACTAATATGACAAGTAAGCTTTTCATTATCTCAGTATGGTTATTGGTCCGGTAAACGGTTCGGGATACAGCGGATGATTTAACTCAATTACATAATAATACGTGCCAACGGGGAGAGGTTTGTTGTTGTATTGACCATCCCATTCTTCAACATAACCAACAGATCTGAATAGTAAGTCTCCCCATCTATTGTAAACTTCAACGACACTTTCGGGAAACTCCTGAATAAAGTCGATTTCCCAGGTTTCATTAACACCATCTCCGTTTGGAGAGAATCCATTAGGGAAAATAATATCCGGGAAGACGTTCACCGTCATGGTGTCTTTGTTCTCACAGCCATTCACATCAACTACTGTTACAATGTATTGAGTGGTAGTGTCAGGATCTACTGTTGGATTGAATTCGGTGGAGTCAGACATCCACATATTAGGTTCCCAGGCAATGGTAGATCCCGGAGGTCCGGTAGGCGATCCGCCGATATTGGTTTCTTCACCTTTGATGATATCTATGTCTGGTCCGGTATCTGCTACAGGCAGAGGATTTACCGTAATAACCACTGTGTCTTGATCCACACAAAGCCCTTCAACCGCTTCAAAAATATAGGTGTAAGTTCCAGCGGGTTCATTAACAGTCAAAAGACTATCTGAATCTATCACGTTCCCTTGATCATCATACCAGGTATAACTCAGGTTATTTGAGCCAGTTCCTTGTCCAATGATGTCGAATGTGTTACCTACACAATAACTCGTATCCGGACCAGCATCTGCAAGAACCACAATCATGGTGTCAACGGCAATGGTATCCGTGAATGTACAGTTATTATTGTCCGTCACGGTGACTATATAATTCATCGGCAGCAAGTCTGTTGGATCTTCGTCTGTTGAAGTAAATCCAGCAGGATCGGATGTCCAACTATAATTGTATCCAGGTGTTCCTCCCGACATAGTAATCTCAATGAAGCCATCGTCTGAATCCTTACACAAGGCGTCATGAACAGAGTCAATAGCAATTGCCATTGGGAGTGGTTCATTGATGTTAATGGTTTGTTGAGCGGTGCACCCATTGCCATCTGTTACATCAACAGTATACACACCACTTGCCAAGCCAGTAGCGTGAGAAGTGCCTTGTCCTGCGCCAGGAGCAGGACTCCATGTATAGCTGTATGGCAGTGTTCCACCAATTACAACTGCATGAGCTTCTCCATCTGCGGAGCCACTGCAAAGTGCATCAAATTCTGTTGGAATGCTAAATTGGAATCCACTTGGTGCAGTGATTTCAGCTTGAGCAAATGCCAGACAACCAGCCCCATCAGTTACTTGTAATATGTATTGGCCTGGGCATAAACCGGTGGCAACATCAGAAGCTTGTCCGATGGACGTCCCTGTAAAATCTTGCCAGTCATATGTCATTGGTTGTGTGCCCCCCGTTGTATCAGATGAAATTGATCCGTCACAAGCGCCATCACAACTTGCATCAGTAGGTTCCAGAGTGAGCGTTGGTCCATTCGATCCGTTTATTGGGAATGCAAACGTTTCAACACAGCCGTTGGCGTCTTCAATATCAACAAAGTAAATACCTTCGCACAGGTTGTTGATGCTGGGTGCCAGGTCCGTGTGACCAGGTGTAAATGTATGGAGCGGTTCCACCATCGCCTTGAGTTGTGATTTCTCCGTCACAAGCGCCACAATCCGTTGGGGTTATGACTGTAATGTCTGTTATAGGCGCAGGGTCTGCAATGTTAACTTCAACCGTTCTAATACATCCGTTGGCATCTGTGATTTGCAAGAAATAGGTTCCGGCTGATAAGTTAGTAATGGAGTTGGACGTACTGTTATCGTGTAACCATAAGAAGTCGTAAGGAGCCGTTCCACCAATTGGTGTCACGCTGGCATCACCATCAGATCCTCCATGGCAACTTGGGCTATTGACTGTTATTGATTCTCCAGTTGGTCCCCCAATGTTCGTAACTGCAGCCACCAAATTAACAAGACAGCCATTATCATCAGTGATGTCAACCGAGTAGGTTCCAGGGCAAAGGTTGCTGATATTGTTTCCAGTTTGACCTGTGGTCCAGATGAGACTCAAGCTCCCAGTACCTCCACTAGCAGTGGCAGCAATTTCTCCATCGCACAAACCGCACGTTGCATCTGTCACATTAAAACTGGCTGTGATTTCCAATGGCTCATTGATTTGAATGGTTTCAAAGGCAATACATCCGGCAGCGTCTGTAACCTTTACAGTGTATGAACCGGCAGTAACTCCAGCCAAATCTTGTCCAACCTGCCCGCCAGGATTCCAGACATATTGGAAAGGTGAGCTAACTCCCGTCACACTGATATCTATCGATCCGTTATTGCCTCCAAAACAGCTCACATCAACCACATCATCAACTGAGATGATAGGTGCGTCAATGTTGCCAATGTTCGCCTGCACAATCTCCGAACAACCAGCATTATCTGTGATTTCTACAAAATAAGTCCCTGCAGCTACTCCGCTGAGTGTTGGGTTGGTTTCACCTGCCAAAGGAGTCATCGTATCATCAAACCATTGGTAAGTGTAATTTGGCGTGCCTCCACTAGGTGTAGCTGTCGCTTCACCATCAGGTGTGTTACAACTAGCATCATTCACATTAATCACTGCATCAATGATGTCTGGAGTTTCTATATTAAAGTTAAGAGGGCCTACTGAACACCCATTTTGATCGAATACTTCAACCGTATACACATCTTCACACAAGCTGTTGGCTGAATTGCCGGATGCTCCCGAAACGGATTGTCCTTGAGAATCTAACCAATTAAATAAGTAGGCGCCTGTTCCTCCGTTAACTGTTACTAATGCTGTGCCATCACATAGGCCATCACAGGTGCCATCTGTGGCGGCAACACTGGCAGTTAATTGGGGAGGTTCTACGATAGTCACGGTTGGTGTGGTGAATGAACACCCATTGTTATCTACCACAATTGCAAAGTAGTCACCTGCACAGAGATTAGTAGCACTGGTTCCTGTTTGTCCGATGGCCTGACCTCCACCATCAAACCAATTAATAGTATATGTGGCGGTACCTCCCGTAATGACTATGTCAGCAGTTCCATCGCATGCGCCAAAACAATTCATGTCTGTTGAGCTAATGGTTGCTGATAATGCGATTGGCTCATCTATGGTAGTTGGTCCAACAGTGATAGAGCATCCGGACAAATCGGTAACAATTACTGAGTAGTCATCAGGACCGGCTCCGGTGATGGTAGAGTTAGTCTCTCCTGGAATTGGTGTCATTGTGCCATCCAGCCATTGGAAGGTATATGGGAATGAGCCTCCAGTCGGAATCACTTCTGCAGTTCCATCATTGGCACCATTACAAAGAATATCTGTTGAACTGATAGTAGCCGTGATAGGATTTGGGGCGTTGATCGTGAAAGTGAAAGTGGAATCACAACCGTCAGAATCAGTAATAAGTACACTCCACTGACCAGCACCTAAACCTGTTGCAGTTGGTGTTCCCTGCCCGCCGCCTGGAGCAGGTGACCAAGTATAGGTAAAGCCTGCACCGGTTCCTCCAGTTGGGGCCACTGTAATCTGACCATCTGTGTCACCGTCACAAGTTATAGATGTGATGGTTTCATTGGCTTCAAATTCTGTTGGTTCGTTCACGGTTACCTGAGCTACGCTGATACAACCAGAGTTATTGGTTACCTGAACAAAGTAATCTCCCCCGTCAAGTCCAGTTGCAGTCAATCCGGTTTGTCCAATGGGATTGCCCTGATCATCAAACCACGCTTGTGTACATCCGGGATCGTTGCAAGTATAGATGACATCAGCTGTACCATTGTTGGAATCAAAACAGGTCGCGTCTGTTGATGATGTTGCCAAAACTTCCGCTCCTATATCAGATACGGTCACACCGAAAGTTTCAGTACAACCTCCTTGATCAGTTACATCCACAGAATAGATTCCGGCACACAATTGTGTAGCAACTTGAGTACCTTGTCCGCCCCCTGGAGCAGGCGACCATGTGAAATTAAACCCACCGTATCCACCAACCGGGGAAATTGATGCACTGCCATCACACTGTCCGCAGGTAGAGTTATTTGAAACGAAGGTTGCGGTAATTTCGGTTGGTTCAATTAGGGTAATGGTGGTGTCGGTTAAACAGCCATCACTGTCCTGAATATTTACTGTGTAAGTTCCATCGCCCAAACCAGATATACCTGGAGTTGTTTCTCCATTTGGTGTCCAGTTGTAGATGTATCCGCCAGAACCTCCTGATACACTGGTAGAGATTGCACCATCATTGTCACCATTACACGTGATTTGAGTGATTGTAGCATTGGCAAGTATTTCACTTGGGGAATTAATGGTAACGGAGATGGTAGTATCACATCCCGCAAAATCTGAAATAAGAACGGTATAGTTACCTGCACACATTTGAGAGGCATTTGCAGTTCCTTGTCCTGCTCCTGGTGCAGCCGACCAAGTGAAGTTGTAAGGTGCAGTTCCACCTGTAACTGTGAGTGAGGCGGTTCCGTCACAAACCCCAAAACAGGAAACATCCGCTACACTTGAACTGATGTCGAAAGCCGCTGGCTCATCAACATCTATTGAGCTAATGAGTTCTGTACAACCATTTAAATCCGTAATCTCAACAGAGTAGGTGCCACCGCAAAGGTTAGTAATGATGTCACCAGTTCCTCCGGCAATAGGATTGACCCCATCGAACCACTGGAAGTCATAATTATTGATTCCGCCAACTGGATTTACTTGAGCAGTTCCATTACAGTCACCGTTGCAAGTGACATCAGTCGCACTTAATGTTCCCGTTAATTGAGCAGGCTCGATGATGTCAACACAGACAGATGTTTGAGCGCAATTAGATTGATCCGTCACAACGACATAGTAGCTTCCCGCACCTAGTCCAGTGGCTTGTTGTCCTGTTTGACCAACGGGTACATCAGTAATGCATTCGAACCACTCATAAGTATAGGGACCTACCCCACCAGTAGGTATAACAGTAGCGACTCCATCTGTTAAGCCAAAACATGAAATATCTGAACTTGAAATGTCGCTTACATCCAACACCGGTGGATCAGTTAGTGTGAAGCTTTCAGTAGCGGTACAGCCATTCACATCTGTTACAGTTACATCCCAGTTGCCTGCAGTCAGGCCAGTTGCAGTGTTTGTACCCTGACCGCCAAGAGGTGCAGGTGACCAGTTAAATCCGAAACCACCAGCTCCACCAGTAGGATTTACTGTGGCGGTTCCGTTTACATCTCCAGCACATTGCGGTTGAGTGAAAGAGGAGGTCAACAAAATCTCATCTCCTTCATTGATAGTATATGCTTGAGTGGATACACATCCGGAATTATTGGTGACTTCAACAAAGTAGTCTCCAGCACACAACGAGCCAATGTTGTCGTTAGTTTCTCCTGGAAGAAAAACACCATTTCCATCAAACCACTGGAAAGTACAAACTGGGTCTGAGCAAACCACAGTAGCAGTTGCCGTGCCTGTACAATCTCCAAAGCAAAGTACATCTGTAGATGAAGGCGTGATGACCTCCGAAACCACATCTGTGACCACGACTGGAACGGTTTCAGTACAACCAACATCATCAGTGATGATCACACTATACACCCCGGCACACATGCTAGTTCCATTAGGAGTGCCTTGTCCGACACCTGGAGCAGGAGTCCATTGATAATTGGTAAAATTGCCTGACCCACCAGCTGCTGTTATGGTAGCTGTTCCGTCACAGAGTACACAATTGGATTGTGTGGAGTTGATATTGGCAGTAATTTCGGGGTTTTCACTGATGGTGAAGTTTGGAGTGGTTGCCGTACATCCTGCCTGATCAGTAACAACTGCAAAATAATCGCCAGCACACAGGTTGAAAGTGCTTAGGCCGGTGCCCAGAGAAGATCCATCAGACGCGTCAAACCATTCAACGGTATAGTTAGGTGTTCCCCCGTTCACAGTGGCTGTGGCTGAACCAGTGCAGTCTCCAAAACATGTCGCGCCGCTACTGTTAACTGAGATAGTTAAGGGTTGAGGTGCTGAAATTGTGATTGGAATAATGGAGTCGCATCCATTTAAATCGCTGACAGTAACGTTGTAGTTTCCGGCACAAAGACCATTGGCTGTTGGGTTAGTCTGACTTAATGGGTCATCCCATTGGAAACTGTAACCTGGGGTTCCTCCGCTATTGACGGTTACGGTGGCAGTACCGTCGCATACACCATCGCAAGTGGCATCTGTAAATGAAGTGCTTAGATCATATGGAGCAGGTTCTGTAATGGTACCGGAACCGTTTACAGTACATCCATTGTCGTCAGTAACATCTACATCATAGGTGCCTGCGCACAGATCACTGATTGTGCTGGTTCCCTGACCAGTTGGTGGGTTGTTGGTCCAGTTGAACTGCAATGTTCCAGTTCCACCATTGGCGTTAGCCTGAATCACGCCTTCGCAGTCCCCATTACAATCATTATCGGCAACAACAGTCACTGTTAGGTTAATTGGACTTGCCGGATTAATGGTAAAGCTGAAAGTCGAATCACATCCTCCTTGGTCACTTATGGTACAGGTATATGTGCCGGGACAGAATCCAGAGGCATTTGGAGTTCCTTGACCAGTGATGCCAGCTCCAGGCGCATAGGTGAATGAAATGGGGGCTACTCCTCCACTGTTTAATGTAATATCAATGCTACCATCACAATCTCCTGTACACGTTTCATGAGTAATGACGCTTGTAAAATCGTATGGCGAGGGTTCGTTAATGACAATAACGGTGTCAATAAAACATCCCAGACCATCGGTGATATTCAAATCGTAGGACCCAGCACACATTTGGGTCGCATTGGGGTTTCCTGCTCCGGATGGTGGGGCTGGTGTCCATGTGTAAGTGAAGTTGCCATCTCCACCAGCGGCATTAACGGTTGCAGTTCCGTCACAATCTCCATTACAGGAGGCATCTGTTGTTGTAACATTTGCAGTTATTGGGGGATTTCCGTTGATGGTAAATGGAACAGGAGCAGAAGCACAACCATTGTCATCGAACACCTGTACGGTGTAATCACCTGCGCACAAACCTCCGATATTGTCCAAAGGACCTGATAGAATGGTGGTGCCAGAAGAGACTTCAACCCATTCGTATGTATACGGCGCTGTTCCACCTGCCGGAACAACACTTGCCGATCCATCACACACACCATCACATGTGGCGTCATTTGGCGAGACAACCCCTGTAACCAAAATTAAATCGTTGATCGTGAATACTGCTGTGGTATCATCACATCCATTGTCGTCTGTAGCGACAGCATAATAGGTGCCTGTGCACAAGGTATTGATAGTGGTGCCAGTTCCTACGACTGCATCAGTTACTGCGTTGTGCCAATTTATGGTGATTGATCCTGTGCCGCCCAAAGTGGAGGCAGTAGCCGATCCATCACATGCACCGCCACATGTGGCATCAGTGGTGTTTGTTATTGAAACCGAAAGCGGAGCTGGGTCTGCGAAAGTAATACATGAACTGGCATTGTCGATTGTACAGCCATTGTCGTCTGTTACTTCAACCGAATAACTTCCCGCACACAAGCCATTGATGGTTGGATTGGTTTCACCCGGAATAACTGCTGGTGGCGCACATGTCGACCATACATATGAATATGGTGCCACACCACCTCCGGCATTCGCATCAATGCTTGCATCACAGCTGTTAAAGCAGTTTATATCGGTTGTGATCGGGTTAAGGGTAAGTGGATCTGGTTCGTTTATTGTGAAAAATGCAGTATCATCACAGGAGTTGTCATCAATGGCTACCACAAAATAATCACCAGCACACAAAATATTGCCCGTTGTTAGGGCTGTTCCAGACGAAATTAAACCTGTGGTGGTGCTATGCCATTCTATGGTATAATTCCCTGCGACTGATCCGCCAACTGGGTTTGCAGTGGCAGAACCAGTACAATCACCAGCACACAGGATATCGGCAGGCGTTACTGTCACAGTGAGTTCAGTTGGTTCGTTGATGGTGAAAGGTGCAGATTGTATGGTGCATGCAGATTGATCGGTCACTTCTAAAATGTAATCTCCTGCGCATAGATTTGAGATGTTAGGTCCGTTTCCTTGATTAACGCCTCCCGGAGAAGAAATCCAGGTGAAGTTGTACCCGGGATTTCCTCCAATGGCACTTGCAGCAGCACTTCCGGAACAATCACCGAAACAACTTACATCAGTTGGCGTGATGGTTGGAATGATTTGATCTGGTTGAGTAATGGTGAAATTATTGGATTGGAATGTACACCCATTATCGTCTGTTACAATGACATAATAATCACCTGCACACAAGTTTTCAGCAAGTCCGTCAGTATCTTGTCCAGCAACGGGTGTATTGGTATTGGCATCAAACCACTGATAAGTGAAGGGAGCAGTTCCATTACTCGCGGAAACTTCAATCTCTCCAATGCATTCGCCAAAGCAGGTAAGGTTCACTTGATTGATAGTAGTTACAATCATTGGAGTGGGTTCTGTGATGGTGAT
>JAUILH010000177.1 GCA_030433115.1 Bacteroidia bacterium
CCTGATCCATTCGCCACTCGTCAATCTTCTTGAAATTCCCAGACAATAAAACTTCCGGCACTTTTTGATTACGCCAATTGTCGGGACGTGTATACACCGGTGGTGCCAATAAATTATCTTGAAAAGAATCAGTCAAAGCACTGGTTTCATCATTCAAAACCCCAGGAAGTAATCTTATGATTGAATCAGCTAGAACTGCAGCACCAAGTTCACCACCCGACAATACATAGTCGCCAATTGAAATCTCCATGTCAACATAGGTGTCCCGAATTCTTTGATCAACCCCTTTATAATGACCGCAAAGAATGATGAGGTTTTTGCACAGCGACAAGGTATTACAAATCCCTTGATTGAGTGTAGTGCCGTCAGGAGTCATATATATGATGTGGTCATACGTTCTTTCAGATTTCAAACCATCAATACAAGCGGCTATGGGTTCGCACATCATCACCATACCTGCACCTCCACCGTATTGATAGTCATCAACACTGCCATATTTATTCACAGCAAATTTCCTTAAATCATGTAGGTGAACCTCTACAAGTCCCTTGTCTGCTGCACGTTTTAGAATGGATGCTTCAAACGGACTCCTGATTAATTCTGGTAAAACAGTGATGATGTCAATACGCATGAATGCAAAAATAGCCTTTTTGGCATGCGAATTGTTTATAGTATCCTCAAAAAAAGCTATGAAACAGATATTAATGACATTGACACTTATAGCAGGTATGGGGATCGTGAACCAGGTATCTGCTCAGCATAAACTTAAAAGAGCTCAGGTAAATGAAACCAGAGTGAAAAAAGTAGAACACAAAACGGTACAGGTAGAAGCCAAACCTATTCAAAAGAAAGACGTCAGTCAAATGACCGTTAAAAGACGTCAGGCTCAGTTAAAAAAGGACCTGCTTCAGGCGAATTCAAGTGCCACAAGGTCAACGGAAGTGAAATATAGAGATCCGAAACGAAATAAGGTATACAGAGATTAATCTCTGACACTAACCTCAATTAAAACCTCCTTAAGCGAATTAAGGAGGTTTTTTTTTATCAATTGAGTAAAACCGATTTACTTTGTATCTTTATAAGTTGAAGAAAAGATATGGAGAAGGAAAACTGGACTATAGAAAAAATTCAAGATATATATAACAAACCCCTGCTAAGCGTGGTGTGTGAAGCCGCTCAGGTGCACAGGTTGCATCACGATCCTTTGGAGGTTCAAATGAGTTCGCTATTGTCAATAAAAACTGGCGGATGCCCGGAAGATTGTGGTTACTGTCCTCAAGCCGCCCGCTACCATACTGATGTGGAAACGCACAAGTTGTTGGAAGTAGATGAGGTGATGTCGCAAGCGAAAAATGCCAAGGCCAATGGGTCTTCAAGAATGTGTTTAGGTGCTGCCTGGAGAAATGTCCGCGACAATAAAGATTTTGATCAGGTGCTCGAAATGGTGCGTGGGATTAACTCCCTTGATATGGAAGTATGCTGTACTTTGGGGATGTTGACAGAAGATCAGGCGAAAAGATTGGAAAAAGCTGGTTTGTATGCCTACAATCATAATATTGACACCTCTGAGGAATATTATGATGACATCATTTCTACCCGAGAGTATAAGGATAGATTGAATACCATTGAAAATGTAAGAAAAACAAAAATTTCAGTGTGTTCCGGTGGTATCATTGGAATGGGAGAGAGCGAAAAGGACCGTTTAGGCATGTTGTTAACCTTGGTCAACATGGACACACCCCCAGAGTCAGTTCCAATCAACGCTTTGGTACCTGTTGAAGGGACACCATTGGAAGAAGCGCAAAGTGCGTCTATCTGGGATATGGTTAGAATGATTGCTACAGCTAGAATCGTATTGCCAAAAAGTGTCGTGAGATTGTCTGCCGGAAGAACACAAATGTCTGAAGAAGGTCAGGCCCTATGCTTCATGGCTGGTGCAAGTTCTGTGTTTGCAGGAGATACCTTGTTAACCACACCTAATCCCGAGTACAATGAGGATATGGAGCTGTTTAAGTTGTTGGGGTTAAACCCCAAAGCCGCATTTAAAGATGGTGACAGACCAGAGATCACGACCGATGACGTACTTGAAGCGAATAAACAAAAAGAAGCAGATCGTTTGGCAAAACAAGCGGCCAATAAGCAGAAAGCTCAAAATTTCGAACCAAGAAAAGTAGAGACCGTAGAGTCACTTCAAGAGTAATGAAATGGCCATTGCTGATCATAACGTTTGTTTTGGCAGTAGCGGCTAAAGGACAAAGTTTTTACAAGTCGGGAAAATCTAATATGTACTATTTTGGTGTTAACCTTGGGGTTGCAGGAAATTCTTGGTCTTCCAGAACCTCAGAATACCAATTATTTAGTCCTTATGGTCAGAAATTGGTGGATGGAAATTCCAGGTTAAAAGCCAAAACCAACAGTGAATTGGTAGAGGTAGAGACCATTTTTCCTTTGGGAGATAACCGAATTGGAGTAGGACTTAGCTTTGAATTCTTCTCTTTACTAGCTCTGGATGTTGAAACAAAGGGACAATTTCAAACCTTTGGCTTTCCGGAGTACTTCAAGACAGATAAGTTCTACGTTCAATTTGAACGACCTCTTTTTACCAACGATCCTGGCACATTTGAATGGTATGCCTCCGGAAGAATAGGGGCGTACGCTTTCTCGATGGTGAGAAGCACATCTTTGTTCGGTGAATCTCGTTGGGGTAAGTCGGTATTTGCCGGAACTAAAACTGGATTCGAATTTTCAGTGATGGAACGATTTTACCTGGGCTTGTCTGGTTTGTTTGAATATAAGTATTTCAATAATTCCGGAAAGGAAGCGCCTGAAGACATTACCCATAATTTCTTTTCCTACGGTGTCATGCTTAATGCACGTGTATCATTCAGATGATGACGGATTTTCAGAAAAAACTAACCCGGCGTAGAGCGGATAACGCCTTCAGAACCTTGTCTGACAAAGGTGATTTGATAGATTTCAGTTCAAATAATTACCTGGGACTAGAACGGTACATTGATCATCAAAAAATGTCTCAGGAAATCAATCGATCTGGGTCAAGACTTCTCAGTGGAGAAACCAATTACAAATCCAGTGTTGAGGGTGAAATTGCCAGGCATCATCAGGCAGAAGCGGCTCTCATCTTTTCCTCAGGTTACAGTGCTAATTTGGGCTTAATGTCATGCATTGGTGGAAGAGGGGATACCATTTTGTTTGATGCCCTATCGCATGCATCCATTAGAGATGGTCTTAAATTGAGCCAGGCTAAGGACCTCAAGTTTGCCCATAATGATTTGGAGGATCTAGAGCACAAACTTAGTCGGGCAGAGGGAAGCGCTTTTGTAGTCATTGAATCTGTTTATTCTATGGATGGCGATGGACCGGATTTGAAGTCTGTATCCACACTTTGTCAGAAATACGGTGCTCATTTAATCGTGGATGAGGCGCATTCAGCTGGCGTGTATGGTCTGTATGGTGCAGGTTTGTGTATTGAAGCAGGAATTGCAGATCAGGTTTTCGCGAGAATCATTACCTATGGTAAAGCCTTTGGTTTTCACGGAGCTGCTGTTTTGGGCAGTAAAGACCTTCGCGATTATCTGATTAATTTTAGCAGACCGTTTATCTATTCAACCGCACCGTCCAATCAATTCTTCAGAGAAATTGAAATCCGATACGCTATCTTGAAAGAAAGACCAGAGATCTCAAATGAATTTCATGAGAAAAAGGCGCATTTAGAGTCATCGGCTGAGAAACTGCAACTAAATCTGGGGGGAGGAATGAGTGGCATCTACACGTATGTCTGCCCGGGAAACGAATTGGTCAAAAAACTAGGAAATTATCTGCAGGAAGCCGGTTTTGATGTCCGACCAATTCTAAGTCCAACTGTGCCAGCGGGAAGCGAACGTTTGCGGATTTGCCTGCATGCGTACAATTCAAAAGCAGAGATAGATGGACTGCTCAAAAACTTAAAAAACTATGAAGCATAAAAGAATCTTATTAACGGGTATTGGAACAGATGTTGGCAAAACGATGGTCTCAGAAGCGTTGTGCACTGCTTTCGGTTTGTCGTATTGGAAGCCAGTGCAATGCGGTGGTCTGGACAATACAGATTCAGATAGATTGAGGAAAGCAGGTGCACATGTATTTCCTGAGAGGCATGTCTTCGAGCATCCTTTGTCTCCCCATCATGCCGCCAAATTGGATGGTAAAACAATTCAATCAGTGGATTTTGAACTGCCACAACAAGATGGTATTTTGGTAGAAGGAGCTGGGGGTGTGATGGTGCCTATGAATGATGACGCCTATTGTTTTCCTGATTTGGCGATAGACTTGGAGTTGGATGTGATTCTGGTGTCAAGAAACTACCTTGGCAGCATCAATCATACCTTACTGAGTTTGCACCACATCTGGCGGTCTGGGTTGAATTTAATAGGGATTGTCATTTCCGGTGACAGGTATCCTGAAGGAGAGCAGATGTATTTGCAAGCCGGGGCAAAAATTATAGGACATTTGCCTGAATTAAAAGATAATGAAAGTGCAAAAGAGGCCTTTGTTTGGTATGGAATGGATTGATCTTGATGAGAAACACGTGTGGCACCCATTTACTCAGGTGCAAACAGAGGCTTCTCCCGTTGGAATAGAGCGAGGAGAGGGCGTTTATTTGGAAACTTTTGATGGCAGAAAGCTCATTGATGCCAATTCAAGTTGGTGGGTAAACATACATGGACATGGTCATCCGGTTATAGTGAAGGCAATTAAGGACCAATTGGATAAGCTACAGCATGTCATTTTTGCTGGTATGACGCATCAACCTGCAGCTGAATTGTGTGAAGAATTGCATCATTTTTTACCCAATCATTTGAGTAAATTCTTTTTTAGTGACAACGGATCTACCTCTATTGAAGTGGCTTTGAAAATGGCATTTCAGTATTGGGACAATCAAGGGGAGGATAGGAAAAAGGTGCTAGCAATGGAAGGCGCCTATCATGGAGATACTTTTGGTTATATGAGCGTGAGTGAGCGTGATTTATTCAATAGGCCCTTTGAACCATTCATGTTTGGGGTAGAGTATTTGCCTTTTCCAAATGCTTTAAATCAGAAGGAAATGCTTCAGCAAACCGAAAATCTTGCTGCAAGTGGTCAACTGGCAGCTTTCATTTTTGAACCATTGGTGCAGGGGGCTGCAGGTATGCGCATGTATTCTAAAGACCTTTTGTCTGAGTTGATCAAAATATGCCAGAAGCACGGCGTACTATGCATTGCCGATGAGGTGATGACTGGTTTTGGTCGGACAGGGAAAATGTTCGCCATGGATTATTTAGAACAGGACGCAGATTTGGTGTGTTTATCCAAAGGATTAACAGGTGGTTATTTACCTATGGGTCTTACCGTAACAAATGAAAAAATCTTCAAGGTGTTTTTAGACGATGAAAAGCGCAGAGGCTTTTTGCATGGGCACTCCTTTACCGGAAATCCGCTGGCTTGTGCTTCCGCTTTAGCTAGCACCAGATTATTCAAAGAGGATAAGACCTGGGAACAAATTCAGATGATCTCGGAAGCACATGAGTCTTTCATTAGAGAAGTAGATAAGTCTAAGGTGTTTAATATTAGATCTATGGGAACTATTCTTGCTTTTGATGTTAAGTCAGATAAGAAAGCTGGTTACTTCAATCCAGCTAGAAGTAAGGTGTACGATTTTTGCATAAAAAAAGGTCTGCTAATCAGACCTCTTGGTAATACTGTATTTGTAAACCCTCCCTATTGTATCAATTCAAATGAGCTTCAGGTTATTTATGACGCCCTCCATGAATTACTAGAGGAATTTGCTTAAATCTATCCGTTAACAATAGAGTTGTATACTTCCATATAAGCTGGTACATTCTCGAACCATTGCTTACCCATATTGATGTAGTCAACGGCCATTTCTTTTTGGTTGCCTTTGTCGTACATCTTAGCAGCTTCCATCAATGCGTACATTAAAAGACGTGCTGTATGGCGGTACTCTAGTTCTTTCTCCCAGTCTTCAATGTCGGAAAGCTCTTCATCTTCACCCATGTGCATCACGTCTTCTTTGAAGTTTAAAGTAGACAATAATTTTCTGCCCTCCTCAAAATTCATTCTTGCTTCAGTTCTGTTTCTGTTGAGGTTCTCACAAACCCCTTTCAAAATCAAAGCACCGGCATCATCAGGAGCAAAAGTGATGAGTTTTTTAAGCTCACTTGCAGCCTTGGAGTACTTAGGTTTTTCACCATGTAAGTGACCATCAACATCTTCCAGGATAGCGCCCTTTAATTGTTCAAAGTAATCAATAACTTCAGTCTCCTTTTGGTAGGCTTTTTCTCTATCTTTCTTTGAAAAAGTAGCGGCCATTTTAATCGCATTGCTAAACGCTTTTTTGTACGATTCGTCTTTTTGCATCCAGCTTTGATCCTTGCTAATCTCAAAGTAGCACATTGACATGTAGAAGTACGGAATGGGCTCTTTTTTAGTGGCATCTTTATCCTTGTATTTCATGCATTTGCCAATACATTTGTCGTATTTTCCATCGGCATATAACTGAACCAAATCCGGAAATTCCGGTGGTTGAGCCATTGAGCTTGTTCCTAGTAAGATTAACAGTGCTGATAATAATTTTTTCATAAGTCCGTTGTTTTACGTCTTCTACATAAGCAAAAGCTGTGCCTAAATTAATCAATATCTCTTGTTTAGCCGTCTTTGAAGGGGATAAATAATAACAGTTAATTGTGAAATTGCTTTCTAAGTGCTTAAAAATTGCCAAATTTGTCTTTCGTGAAAACAATAGGAGAACGCATATCAATTAAATCATCACCAGATAAAACAACGGTTGTTATTAGCTCCAGAATTGAGTCTTGGAAAGAAGGACTTTTGGCTGCCTGGTTAGTGTGTTGGTTAATTTGTATTGGTGTTTTTGTTTGGCAGTTAACAGAAGCGACTGGGGAAAAAGAAAAGATTATTTTGGTGGTGGTTTTGGCGTTTATGCTGTATTATGCCATCAGAATTGTGAAGGTATTTGCTTGGCGAAAATGGGGAATGGAGTATCTGCGTTTCACAGATGATGAGGTGACCTACAAAAGGGCAATTAAGCAATATGGTAAGGCTCATGTCTTTTATTACGAGAACATTAAAGACGTGTCCATAATAACGAAGGAAGATGGGTCGATCGCTAAAGTCCTTGAAAGCTCTTTTTGGGTGATGGGAGGTGAGCGCGTGACCTTTGAGTATATGGGTAAGTTCGTAAAAATAGGGGTTCAACTCAATGATGAAGATGGTGCTGCTTTTGGAAAGTATTTCAATGAGCAGATAAAAAAACGTAAAAAACGTAGAAAGAATCAAGACC
>JAUILH010000018.1 GCA_030433115.1 Bacteroidia bacterium
AAACCTGAAGCCACTCCCGCTTAGACTCCTGAAGGTAAAATGTGCTTAACACTGCGCAGATAAGCACAATTGGGAAGAAAATATTGTTATTGTAGAGTTGTAGGTTGTTTAAAAAGCATGTGACAATCAAAAAGAGACAACTCAAGAGAATGACCCTGGACATTTTCTTCCACCTGAGTACAGAGGTGCTTAGTTTTTTCAGGTAATTGCGGATACCGTTGAGCAACATAAGACCAAAGAAAAACGCCATTACAAACGTAATTTCAACTTGCCCGCTTTTGTAAGGCACTAAGCGCCCTATTGTTTCTCCTGCCGATAAATGGAGTGCTCCATCATGTTTAAACAATTGGATAGATGCAGCAATGGATGCCACCAATAAAAAACCGAAAAACGCAGCCAAATACTCTCGCCAAACGAAGGGCCTCAGTACGCTTAAAAATATCCATGGAATCAACAAGGCAAACACGCCTGCATTTAAAAATAGCGTGCCAATACCAATTAGAATCCCAAAAGAAAATGTGGTTTCTAACGAGGGATAATTTCGGTTAATGTTGCTCATATTAATTAAACCGAGCAACAGACAAATGTAAAAGACATGTTCACCCTGAAAGAAAAAATGATTGGGGTCGTAGATCATAAAAACGGCGAATAACAAGCCCGGCAGGGAAGTAGATTTGGCAGATAAATTCGATTTGTTAAATAGCACATTAATCAAAACGGCTAAACAGAGGGTACTAACAAACCCCAAACCAACTGATATCGCATAATCCAGTGTTTCAAAAGATAAGCCAATGACATTTTGCGAGTCAGGATTAAATTTAATTTCTCGAATAAACGGAATGCTCCAAAGTCCTGCCAAAAAAAGACCCAAAAGCAGGTTGATAAATGCGTAATTCAATCTGAAAATCGACAGGAGCATTGAACAAATGTACACTCTATATTTTCTTTGTAAGCGATATTTTACTTTATTTGTACCAGTAAAATTTGTTTTTATGAACTTACAAGACTTTGTATTACCCTTAGGAGACCTTATCGTTTGGACGTTTGATTCCCTTTTGGTTCCTATTGGAGAAATGATCGGCCGTAGAGGTTGGGAAATTGGTGCTGCCACTGTTGGTATTGCTGGAATTGCCCTGTGGTTAAAGATGCAAGCCAAGTACAACAAAGAAGCTGCAAACAATCCAGATCAGTTAAAATAAGATTGAATTTTTTAAGGATATAGAGCTGTTCCGCTTGGTCGGAATGGCTTTTTTTGTGCCTACGCCGGAGCTCCTGCGCTAGCGTTATGCTTTCGCTTCAGCATAAGTGTTGCGCCTACACTTTAGCAACCATTCTCAGTGGACAAAGGACGAAGGCGTCTGATTGCGTTTTTTTAGAGTGTACATATCAATACTGTCCGCTTCACAACAAGCATATGCTTTCGTTGCGCTCAGAATAGCGTTATCCGGGTTGTGAGGATTTCCATAGAAACATCTTGACAATCAAGTCTGCTTCTTCTCAATAGTTTAAATCAAACAACTCATGCATGAGTCATTTTCTTAAAATTGCAGCAGCAACCGTTCTCAGAGGAGGTACGACGAAGGCGTCTGGTTGCGTCTCATCAGCTCACAATAAGCAAATTCTTTCGTTGCGCTCTGAATAGCGTTATCGGGGTTGTGAGGATTTCCGAGGGAACATCATGACGATCAAGTCTACTTCTTCTCGGTACTTTCTAAATCAAAACCAATGTCCTTGCGGTAGTATGCGCCTTCAAAGCTAATGTTTTCAAGAGTGCCGTAAGACTTCTTCAAAGCATCATCAATGTTTTTTCCGTAAGAGGTCACTGCCAATACACGTCCTCCGTTACTCACGGGAATGCCTCCCTGCTCTTTGGTACCAGCATGAAAAACCGTGCTTTCACTCACGTTATTCAGACCACTGATGGCCTTCCCTTTTTCATAAGCTTCCGGGTAACCGCCAGATACCATCATGACAGTAACTGCTGTTCTTGGATCAATTTCAACATCCCTTTCAGAGAGAGTGCCCGTTGCAATGCCTTCAAATAACTCCAGGAGATCAGATTTCAATCTTGGCATCACTACTTCCGTTTCCGGGTCACCCATTCGGCAGTTATATTCAATCACGTAAGGATCGCCCTTCACGCACATCAAGCCAAAGAATAAAAATCCACTATAATCAATGCCATCCGCAATCAAACCTTTAATGGTTGGAATAATCACCTGATTGTCCACTTTATCAATGAACTCCCTATTGGCGAACGGTACTGGAGAAATTGCTCCCATGCCGCCAGTGTTAAGACCCGTATCACCTTCACCAATGCGCTTATAGTCTTTTGCTGAGGGCAAAATTTTATAGGACCGTCCATCAGTAATGGCAAAACAAGAGACTTCTATCCCGTCTAAAAACTGTTCTATCACAACCTTCTTGCTGGCGTCTCCAAACTGACCGTTAAGCATGGTTTCAAGGGCTTTTTTGGCTTCTTTTAAATCCTCAATAATCAGTACACCCTTCCCTGCTGCTAAGCCATCAGCTTTCAACACATATGGTGCTTTCATGGTTTCCAAAAAAGCCTTCCCTTCAGCTAAATTCTTCTTTTCAACGCTTAAATATTTGGCTGTCGGGATGTTGTATCGTGCCATAAAGTCTTTCGAAAACTCTTTGCTTCCTTCCAGTTGGGCTCCTGCTTTCTTAGGACCAATAATTGTGACCCCTTTTAGTTCTGGCATGTCAGCAAAATAATCGTGAATACCGGCTACCAGAGGCGCTTCCGGACCAACCACCGCTACGTTGATCTCGTTGTCCAAACAAAATTGCCCAACCGCTTTAAAATCCATTACATCCAAATCAACATTGGTGCCCAAAGCAGACGTTCCTGCATTGCCTGGCGCAATAAATAACTTGTCTAACTGAGAACTCTGAGACAGCTTCCAGCTAATTGCGTGCTCTCTTCCTCCGGATCCTAAAACCAGTACATTCATAACCTTCGAATTTTGTCACAAAATAACGCATAAGCAGACGCTGGGGAAAATATTGTTTTCAACAAAAAAAAGCGGACTTAAACAAGTCCGCTTCAATGTCCTTTGTGTCAAGATTTTCTACTTCACACGCTTGATGCTACAGCCTTTGTTTCTTGTAGTGCTTGGATCAATCTTTTTACCTGTAACTAAATTGCCCATGGCATCCATTAACCAGGTTTCTTTCACGTCTTTCCCAGAGTTATCATCGTCAATGGCGCCTTTATAAACCAAACTCATCTCGGCATTGAATAAATACACGTGAGGTGTAGTTTTTGCACCAAAGGCATTCGCCAATTCAGAGTTTTTATCTACAACATAAGTGGATGTGTAGCCCATTTTTTTAGCGTGAGCTTTCATCTTGTCCAGAGAATCATCACCTTCTCTCTTAGCTTCATTAGAGTTCACCAATACCATTCCAATGCTGTGTTCTGTGCAGTAAGCTTGTAACTCGTTGTATCTGCTTTCCCAACCAGATCCGAAACCGTCTCCACCTACTACAAACGGACAAGTATTACATGAAAACACGACCAAAAGCCCTTTTTTACCTTTTAGGTCTTGCAAGCTTAAGCTCTTGCCTGTAGTGGCAGCCATTTTGTAAGTCTGCTTTGGGGCTTTGTCTCCAATTGACAGACTTGTACTGGATTTTTCTTTCTCGTGATTGTTCAGCGTCATGGACATGGTTAAACCAGCAACTAGCGCTGTAGAGAGTATTGTTTTCAACATAGTTTCAATTTTTTATAAAGTTATTCAAACGGAGTCGATTGACAAAATGAATGCCAAATTACCTTTTGGGCTTCACTTTAACGTAGTTTTTATAGCCAAAGTCCCAACCCAATGTGCGCTTAAAAAACGCCTTTATTTTGTCTTTAAAAGTGAGGTTGTTAATGCTAATGTCATGCTCAAATTCCCAGTTTTTAGTGGCAATTCTTGGTTGAATTACCCTTGGATGGCTTCCTTCAAATCGTTTCAATTCCCGGATGTGTTTGGCGTAATCAAATGCCTCCACTTTTTCCACGTTCTGGTCAACCCACTCGTCATCATGCCAGTACTTGTTGAAGTTTTCTTGTTTCTTTTGCATAGCCTCAGGCGCCTTTACCCAGCCATAATGATACATGTAGGCGTCAATAGGAATGACTTTCAAAGGGGCGTCTGGTTTTTTGCGGAAACCTTGAGCATCTCTGAATGAGCCAATAGCCGGATCGTTTTTAATTACGCGAATTTCGTGAGGATACCAGTTGGGTGAAGCACCAACATAATCATACGAGCCGTAGAAGTGAAGGTAATTGAATAGCAAGCCATCTACTCTGGCGTCATTTAAATAGGTTTCCATAGCGGTTTTTACAAGCGGAAGGTACCGTTCATGAATGACTTCATCCCCTTGGATGTAAAAGGCCCAGTCAGAATCCGGACTAATTGCAGCGAGTGCCTTGTCTGTTTCAACCGCTAAAACCCGTCCCCCTTCGCGCAAGCTCTCATCCCAAACGGTATCTACAATCTTAATTTTTGTAGGATGGATGCCGGCAATCAAATCTCTTGTGTTGTCTTCGGATTTCCCAACCGCTACCACCACTTCATCGCAAATAGGCAGAATGGATTGAATGGCTTCCACAACGGGATAGTCGTAAATAATGGCGTTTTTAATAAAGGTGAAGCCAGAGACTTTCATGCCTACAAAGCTAATACAAGTGTCATAAAGTATTTTAATTCTGACACAGATCGTTTAATTTTAAGGTAATGACAACTCACAGTGATCACCGCGAATTGATATGGACTTTAGTTATTTCCTTTGGTTTAACGATCTGTTTTGCTGTGTGGTTTTGTGGTCCCTACAAGTGGATAGCACAACTACAATCAAATTATCTTTTTGATGACATGTACTACCCTCTGGTAACCGGAGGTTTGGTGTTTATTTTACTTCTTTTTCCGTGCGCTCCAATCGTTTATTATGGTTTAAAATTGATCAAAAATAAATGACGCAAGTGCGATTAAAGTCTTAACAGGAAATCTATTAAAACGTTTCGTTAACCATTATCTAATGCTCGGCACACACTTTGTAGCTTAATCCATCGTACCTTTAAGGTTAATTAGTTGCTGTTATTTAAACGATATGATGATTAGAACACTTGCCATTCTGTTTTTGCTGCCTCTTACCGGCATGTCTCAAGACAAGACGCTTGAGGAATTGAAACAGGTTCAAAAGAAAATTAAAGCAAATGAATCACAAACGAAGGAAGCAAAAGCGACATTGCAACACCTTCAAAAGGTCGGAGACGACTTAAAGCTCGACTTGCTTCAATTAGAGCTTCAACAGTTTGGATATCCTGAAGGTGCAAATGGTGAGGAAACCAGGCACATGGCTATGGTCATTTCATACAACGAGAAACATGAGCAAGCCAACTGGGTATTTCACAAAATCTTACCGGATGTTGCTGAAGGAAACTTTACGCGAACCAATGATTTCAGGATAGATTCTTCGATTTCCACCATTTCTGCGCAACAAGAAGATTATTTTTTGGTCAAAACAGATGCCAAGGGAGACAAAATCTATGATGGATTTGGCTATGACAGAGGTCACTTAGCGCCAAGTGCAGATTTCCGATGGAATCAGCAAGCTTTATCGGAGTCGTATTTCTATTCAAATATGTCCCCCCAAGACCCTCTTTTGAACAGAGAAAAATGGGCAGAATTGGAGGGTGTTTTGAGGGGCTATGTGATCAGAACGCAACATCCCTTGTATGTGGTAACCGGACCAGTGTTGACCGATGGTCTCCCAAAAATTGCCAGAAGTGTGAATGATGTGAGCATTCCCAAATACTACTTCAAGGTGGCGTATGACCCTATTGATGGGCAGGGAATTGGCTTTATTCTGCCAAATAACTACTGTAAAAAACTGATCCGAAAATATGCTGTTAGCATTGATAGCGTGGAGCAGTTTTCTGGTTTAAACGTATTTCCAGCCATCAACAATCAGGAGGGGGTTGAATCCAAATACGACTTTAACCACTGGCTTCCCGAAGGCCAACAGAATGACACAGAGCCACTGTCAGAATCAGAGCTCCCCAAAAATGCAGTGAATACAGTTCAGGCAAAAGCATTAATGGGCAGTGGCAAAAAGGCAACGGTGTGTGGTTCGGTGGTATCAACCAAAAAATCGAAGAAAGGCAATGTGTTTCTAAATCTGGATAAGTCTTTCCCGAACCATATTTTTTCCGTCACCATCTGGAATAGCAATAGGGTGAATTTTAGCTATGAGCCTCATGTGTATCTCAAAAATCAAGAAGTATGTGTGACAGGGAAGGTCAAGGAAAATCAAGGAATACCAACCATTAATGTCGAAAAGGAAGAGGCGATAGAGTTGTTAGGAGCTACGAAATGATTAAACGTGCTTCACCACAAATACGCACACATCATCTATTTGCTCCTGATCACCGCGCCATTCGTCAAAATAGTTTTCGAGAGACATGCCAATTTGTTTCGCTGGAAGGTTGGCGTGCTCTAATACCAGGGTTTTGAAAGTTTTTTGTTGAATCTTCCGGTTTTTTGGTCCTCCAAACTGATCGGCAAAACCATCACTAAAAGTCACCAAAAGGTCGTTCTTTTCCAACTTAATGGTGCGCAAGGTGAAATCGTCTGTTTGCTCGGAGAAACCAACCGGCATATTGTCTGCTCGCCACTCATACATTACCGCGCTGTCGCCAATGAGTTTCCGGTCAAATTGGTCGGGCAGGTCTCCCTCGGTTCTGACGACCCAAAGAGGGTTTTTAGCACCACTGTATTGGAGTATTCCTGTATGATTATCATAGCAACACAGTGCCACATCCATTCCGTCTCGTGTTATCATGTTGCCTTTATTGAGTGCGTTAATGATGTGTTCGCGCATCATGTTTAGGATAATATCCGGCTGCGTAATGCCATTTTCGATCACGATTTCATTCATAAAACTGTTTCCCAACATGCTCATCAATGATCCCGGAACACCATGTCCGGTGCAATCCGCCGTCATCCATATCAACTTGTCCTCGGTATCGGTTTTAACATTAAAAGCCCAGTAAAAATCACCGCTTAGGATGTCCTTCGGCCTATAAACCACATGAAAATCCTGAAAGCAAGTAGACAAGTAGTCTTCAGAGGTCAGAATAGCAGACTGTATTTTTTCGGCATAACGAATGCTGTCCGTAATGTCCTTATTTTTTTCCTCCAGCTTTTGGTTCTTCTCGTCTAATTCCACAGTGCGCTCCTGAACAATCTGCTCTAGTCGTTTCTTGTCGTTTCTCAGTTTACGTGAATACAAATAGAGAATCAAACCAATCAACAGAACGCCCAAGGCAATAAATAGTGCATATGCCCACCAAGTCATGTACCATGGGGTTTTAATGGTAAACTTGTATTCAGCCACTAGGCTTTCTTCGCCTCTGCTATTTTTGGCTTTAACCCGGAAAGTATAATCTCCCGGAGGTAGGTTAGTATATTCTTTTTTGGTTTCCGCAGTCCATGCTGAGTAGCTATCGTCATACGAGACCAGTTGATAGCTGTAAGTCACATCATTTGAACCATACCAGGCTGCTGAGAAATAGAAAGTCACGGCATTTCTGTCGTATTCAAATACTGGCACATCTGCTTGTTCATATGAAAACCCATTGTCGCTGGAAAACACACCGTTGAAGATGAGAGAGTCTCTATTAAGAATTCTTCGAATATTGCAGTAAAAGGGATCGGAGGAGGCCACTTTGTTTTGATCATAGTAGATCAAAGCCTCATCTCCACCAATGTAGCAGCTGCCATCAGGCAAAGGAAGAATCGCCGTAAATCCCCCAATTTTTAATTCTGAAAACGCGCTCGAATCCAACTCATCTTCTTTTAGGTGAAAGAACCGTCTTCCGCTTGATACCCATACATCTTCATTGGTATGCGCAAACTTGAAAATGAATTTGCCCTGAAGTTTTTCAAGCACATCAGTTTCCTCGAATGAGTCATTGTCTGTATTGTATTCCAGTAAGCGGTTTTTTTGACTGAATAGGGTTTTTCCCTGATAGGAAATCAATGAAATACGTGCATCATCTGCCAGGAGTTCGTCTTTGATTTTTTCTACGAAGGCTTCCTGGTAATCGTCGGTAAATTTGACTTTAAAGACGCCTTGTGACAAAGTGTTCACCCAAAAGGATTGACTGCTTTCAATTTGATTGATCTCATAAATTTCATCCGGAAATTGTGTGTTTTCGTAAAGCTGGACCCATTGACCTTGCACTTGTTTGAAGACATGTAAACCGCCAATTCCTCCAGCGATCACATGATGAGCTCTGCTTGCAATGGGTTTAACCGTCCTGTTTCTAGATGAATCAATAATGATCAACTGGTCATTTTGAATCTGATAGAGCTTATCAGAGCATACTAACAATGAAGAGTCGTAGGCCTGAATATCAAGACAGGTCCGTGAGATTTGCGAATAAGGTGAAAATCTGGGAACCGAATCCTGAAGGTTTGCCTTAAATAACCCTTGGCGCGTAGACATGTAGAAATGATCACCTTGAATTTCGAGATCTTCCACAGCGCCAAAGAACTGTTCTCCCTCATAGCTAAAGCCAAATTTTGAGGATAGTTTAATGATCGAGATACCATTGTCTAAGGCACACCACAATTGATTGTTCTGATCTTCAAATACACCAATAACCGACGAATTTTGCAGTCCTTGACTTCTGGAAATATGCCGAAGAAACGCTTGATCTTTGTTGAAAATAAACAACCCATTCTGAAGTGTATTCACAACATAATTCCCATCGTTCAAAAGGCTTAAGCCAAAAGCTTGCCCTTCGCCAAGAACGGCCCTGTAATCTTCCGCAAAAGGAACTACCATGTGATCTTCGTTTGTGTCGTAGATTAACAAATCTCCCTCCCGGTTTGCGATCAACCACTTGTTTTTCATGAAGGGCTGAATGCCCACCACGTTTCGGTTAATGAATTGGTTGGAATGAGGCAAATCCACAAGTTGTCTCCCTTTGAGCCTAAAAAGTCCTCCTTGTGCGCTGCTCACCCAAATCTCTGCTCCAATCTTAAACAGATTGATGTCATCATAAGGGCTATGAATAATTGATATTTCCTGACCATCCCATACAAAAATGTACTTTCTGGCGTTGAAATAGACCTTGGAATTGAGCTCTATGGTTTGACGGATCAAGCTAAAGTCCTGAACCGAGTCTGGTAAATTTTCCGATAGCGATTCGTAATCGAGAGCGTGCCCTTTTCCAATCAATCTCCCAAATTCTCCCATGCCACCTACAAACACCTGATCTTCGGAATTGATGGCCAAAGACATCACTACCTGGTGGTTATTTGGGCTGATCTTGCGCCATTCATTGCCATCATATTCTAAAAGCCCACCAACATTCGCCACGTAAATAATCCCTCGAGAGTTTTGTATGATTGAGAAGTTTTGAGCTTCAGAACCATAGTCCTTAATCGTATAGTTCACAATTTTAGGGGTCGTAAGGCTAGTGGTATTCTGCGCAACAGAAATTTTACCCAAAAACAGGTAAACACAACAAGGAATGAGGAGCAGCAAACGAATCACCCTGCAATTTAATGATTCTGGACAGTTTTCACATACTCTCGAATCAATTGTTTCTACGAGTCGCTCGGGATTCAATCACCTCAGGTGTTCTTATATAAATAAGCCGCTCCTGTTTGATGGAAGCGGCTCTTGCTGAGGTTTCAGTCAAATTATTGTTTGATTACCCTGGTTCTGTAAATCGCTTGTTGAGGTGTCTCGAGCTCAATCACATATAGACCCTTTTCTCCATCTAAATGGATGATAAAGTTTGAATCTGAGACGGTTTGCTGTGGATGAACGATCTGACCAAGTGCATTGTAAACGGTGTACGCCATCCCTTTCTCATAATTCTCAATATTGACGTTCAATTGTCCTGAGGTTGGATTGGGATACAGGCTGAGTCCAAAATAGTTCTCGGATGGCAATCCTGTAAACGCAACTGTATGACAAGAAGAGGTGTCTGTACAACCATTCATGTCGATTCGCACAGCATAATCTCCTCCAGTTGAAACGGCAAATGTTTGGTTGGTTTCACCTGAAACTGGCGTGAGGCTGTTGGAGCAATCTAACCATTGGTAACTTGCTCCTGTTTGGTTTGCACTTAAATTCGCGCCGGAAGCAGTTACACTGGTGTCTATGGTCACAATGGTGAGGTCTAAGGTGACCAATGAATCGCACCCTGCGGCCGTTGTGAGTGTGAAAGTTGCTGTGTTATTGCTTGATGTGTATGTGTTCCCATCAATCCAGGTATAACTGCCACAAGCTGTTTGTAGATCTGCAGCGGTAGTTGAATTTGAAAGACTTAAGTCCAAAGTAACCAATGAGTCACACCCTGCGGAATTGGTCAACGTGAAAGTTGCTGTGTTATTTGAGCTTGTATAGGTATTTCCATCTATCCAGGTGTACGAGTCACAAGCGTTTTGCACATCAACTCCTGTAGTTGCATTTAAAATTGTCAGGTCAAGCATCACGGTGGAGTCACATCCTGCTGCATTGGTCAGCACATGGGTAGCTGTGTTGTTTGACGCAGTGTAGGTATTCCCGTCTATCCAGGTATAAGTGTCACAGGCTGTTTGTATATCGGTTCCAGTGGTTGGTGAACATGGAATCTCTAATACATAGACTTCAGAGCCGTTTGCAGGTGTAGTTGCCCTGAAATATAGTTTGGTGCCTGAATCACGAAAACTATCTACATAATCACTGCCTGCAGGGTTGATGTCTTCTACTTGAGTCAATGAGCCCAAACTTCCATCGGTGGTGTACAGCTCGGTATCATAGCTCATAGGACCCGCTGTTGCATAAGCCTTGCCATTGAACTTACCAAGTTGTCCGTTTTGTTGTCCTTGCGACCCTGCGTTGAGGTCATCGATCATAAATGTACCAGCCGGTGTGCCATCTGTGCGCCAAATCTCATAGCCTGTTGATCCGTCGTTACCAAAAAAATAGAGATAATTTCCGGAAGAAACCATTGTGTTGTTATTCACAAATAAGAACCCGCTGGTAGGTTGTATAGCATAAGTTCCGGATTGACTGCCATTACTTCTATACAACTCACTACTCACTCTAAAATATACTAGCCCATTATGATTGACATAATTATCTGCCATATACAAAGGGTTTCCTCCTGTATCAAACAATTGATAAGTATTTGCAATGGTACCATCTGTTACATATGACTCATTACTACTACCCATCGAAAAGAAAAGTGAGTCGTTGTGTGCATGTAAGGATTGCGTTTGAGTGTTTGCAGAACCAGGCGAATAATCCATTACACTTGTTCCAGCTAATGTTCCATCGGATTTCCAAATTTCGATTCCATGAGCAGATGTGTAGCCACTAAAGAAAAACACATTATCTGATGGATGTGGGTCTGACATATTAACCCCACCAGAGCCTGGAACAAGGTCTGCCATCAATTGAGTTCCGGCTAATGTTCCATCGGTTTCCCAAATTTCATTACCATTTATGCCATCATCCGCAGAAAAGTAGACTTTATTGTTGAACAAAAATAAATCCTTGGGGCCATCAAATGTCGATGGACTAATATCAACTATCATTTGCGTTCCCGCGACGGTTCCATCACTTTTCCAGAGTGCAGGACCGGTTGAGCCGTCATGACCCACAAAAATCAAAGTGCCATTCAAATTAACCAGATTGCTTGGGTTAGGTCCAGAAAATGAATAGGGAAAACAGGCCAACCCAACTGTTCCTGCGACTGTTCCATCGGTGTAGAACAAGGTATAGGCACAAGAACCGTCATTACCCACAAAGAATAGATTGCCGTTATTGTCTGGTGTCATTTGTTGTGCATTGCAATGACCTGTTCCTGGGTTTGCCTCTAATAAGGTTGTTTGAGACCATCCAGTTTTCATGAGGGGAGCTATAGTTAAGCAAAGCAGGGAGAATAAGTACACTTTTTTCATATTGATAGATTTAATGTCTGGTGAAAATATTAGCGCTTTTGCAGGGGAGAAAATTTTTGTTGAGAAGGGCTGATTTTTGTTGAGAAGGAAGATTATGCTAAATACAGGACAGACTTTTTAAGTCAGAAAGGGGCATAAATCTTTCCGAACCCCCAATGATTTATACTTAATTTTGCCATTTCATTGAAGTTCCCGAAAATTTGAGGTTCGATTACGCATCCATAGATTTGCCTGTTAAAGAGGTCATTCCAGATATCAGGAAGGGTCTTCAGGATCAATCAACACTCATTGTAAAAGCACCTCCCGGAGCTGGAAAAAGTACTTTGTTACCTCTGGCATTGATGGATGAGCCCTGGTTAAAAGGCAAAAAGATTTTGATGTTGGAGCCAAGGAGGTTGGCGGCCAAAACCATTGCCTTAAGATTGGCTCAATTGCTTGGAGAACCAGTTGGAAAGTCGGTTGGATATCGAGTGAGGTTTGAGAGCAAAGTCAGTGAGAATACCAAAATTGAAGTACTGACTGAGGGGATTCTCACAAGAATGTTACAGGAGGACAACGCTCTGGAAAGCACGGGGATGGTGATTTTTGATGAATTTCATGAAAGAAGTATCCACGCAGACCTAGCCATGGCTTTGAGTCGTGAGTGTCAACAAATTTTACGACCTAATTTAAGAATTTTGGTCATGTCCGCTACTTTAGACATGCCTGAGTTGTCCTTGGCTTTGGAAGCTCCAATAATTGAAAGTCAAGGCAGGCAGTTTCCAATTGATATTCAATATGCAGGAGATACGGATCATCATTTATTGCCTGAATTGGCCGCGAATCTTGTCAAAAAAGTGCTTAGAGCTCACCCTGAAGGAGATATGCTGGTATTTCTGCCGGGTCAGGGAGAGATTAAGAAATGTGAAGCGTTATTAAGTGCAAGTCTAAAGAATGTAATGATTCATCCGCTATACGGACAATTACCGCAAAAACAACAATTATCAGCCATTTTTCCCAATAAAGCGGGCAAGCGAAAAGTCGTTCTGGCAACAAATATCGCTGAAACGAGCTTGACCATTGAGGGAGTGAGTATTGTGGTGGACTCCGGATTTGAGCGAAGAGCCAGGTACAATCCAAACTCTGGTCTTTCCAGGCTAGAAACTGTAAGAATTTCCAAAGATTCTGCAGATCAAAGGGCAGGTAGAGCAGGTCGGTTGGGGCCGGGGGTGTGCTACAGAATGTGGACTTTTGGAACACACTCGAAAATGGCAGAACACGCCAAACCGGAAATTGAACAGGCGGATTTAAGTACGCTCATGCTTGATTTGGCGAACTGGGGCATTTCAGACCCTGATAAACTAGTTTGGGTAACCCCGCCGCCAAAAGGAAATGTGAAAAAGGCCGTGCAGTTATTGCATGAATTAGAGGCGCTTGAGAATCATAGAATTACGGAACACGGCAAAGCACTTAATCAATTGCCAACACACCCTAGAATAGCCCACATGTTGGTAATTGCAAGGGAGTTTGATCAATTATCATTGGCTACAGATATCGCGCCGCTTCTTGAAGAACGGGACCCCCTGTCTCAAGACATTGGTATCAACATTAATTTGAGAATTGAAGCATTAAGACGTTTTCGAAAAGATGGTGTGGGGTCCAAAAGTTTTGTCAGAATAGAAAAAATAGCGGCCCAGTATAGGAAGCTCTTCAAAATTGATGCAAGCAATGATATATTTGATGATTTTGACACGGGAATTTTGTTAGCGAATGCTTATCCCGAGCGAATTGCATGTGCCAGACCAGGCAACAATGCCCAGTTTCAAATGGCTAATGGGAAGCTTGCAGCTGCCGGTCATCGTGACGCCTTAGCAGATGAACCATGGTTGGCAGTGGCTCACGTCAACGACCGCGAAAGAGGTGGCAAAATTTTCATGGCATCCCCTCTAAACCCAAAGGACCTCATGCCTATGGTCAAGACCCGTGAAATCATTACCTGGAATACCAAAAAAGGAGGTTTAATAGCTAGCAAAGACCTGAGAATTGGTAGTATAGTGCTTCAAAGCACGCCATTGTTGAATGCGGATTCTGATAAAATTGTTGAGGTCATTTGTGATGCAGTTGCCCGTGAAGGAAAAACACTGCTCAATTGGGATAGGTCTGTAGAACAATGGCAAAATAGAATTTTATCATTGAGACAGTGGAATCCCGATGAAAACTGGCCAGATGTTAGCACCAACCATCTCTTACAGACCAGCGCAGGTTGGCTCTCGCCATATCTTAGTGATGTTAAAAAACCTGATGATCTCAAAAAAATCGATTTGATCCAGGTTCTAAAGTATAGCATAGATTCGGATTTACAGGGATCATTGGAAAAACTGGCCCCTTCAAAGTTGACGGTCCCAAGTGGTTCAAACATCAAACTCGATTATCAAAGTAACGGCTCCGAGCCAGTTCTGGCAGTCCGTCTGCAAGAATGTTTCGGCATGACGGAAACACCGAAAATTAACAATGGAAACAACTCTGTTTTAATGCACCTGTTATCACCAGGCTTTAAAATAGTTCAGATTACAAGTGATTTGAAGAGTTTTTGGGATTCTGGCTACCATGAAGTGAGAAAAGATTTAAGAATGCGCTATAAGAAACATTTTTGGCCAGAAAACCCGTGGGAAGTTGATCCGATAAAAGGATCCAGAAAAAGACATAAGTAGAAAAACATGACCGAAAGTTTCAAAATAAGATTGCTGGAAGCGATGGGCGCAGAAGCCATCCAAGAGCAGGAAACCATTCAATCTCTTTGGAATGGTTACGGCAGAATTTTCAAGGCTAGGTTAATTGGAAATAGAACAACTCAGTTGGTCATCAAACACATCAACCCGCCCAAAACAGCTTCCCACCCGAGGGGATGGAATACCAACTTGTCCCACCAACGTAAACTAAAATCATACTTGGTAGAAATGGCATGGTACAATCAGTATGCTCATCTCTGTGATCACACTTGCCGCATTCCGGTTTTACATGCAGCGTTGTCTGAGAAAGGAGCACATTGGGTTGTTTTAGAGGATTTGAATGACAGTGGCTTCCCGAAAAGAAAGTCGAACTTAAGGATTTCTGAAGCAAAAGTCTGTCTATCGTGGTTGGCTCATTTTCATGCCACTTTTATGGGGCAATCAACTTCTGACCTGTGGGAGAAAGGAAGTTATTGGCACCTGGATACCCGACCGGATGAGTGGGCGGCTATGCCTGAAGGTGAATTGAAGAAATCTGCTGGAAAAATTGACCAAATCTTGGATAATTGTCGTTATAAAACCATTATTCATGGAGATGCGAAAGTCGCAAACTTTTGTTTTAATGAGGATGCTTCAAAAGTTGCTGCGGTAGATTTTCAATACGTGGGGCTAGGTTGCGGCATGAAGGATGTGGTATATTTTCTGGGGAGCTGTTTAACGAGTGAGGTGTGTTATCAATATGAAACCGAATTGCTGGATCATTATTTTGTGGTCTTGGAGGATGCTTTAAATCGAAGATCTTTTGACGGGGACTATGCCAAATTAGAGATGGAGTGGCGTTCCATGTATGCCTTAGCCTGGACAGATTTTACCAGGTTTTTAATGGGCTGGATGCCGGGTCATCGGAAATTGAACGCATACAGTGAAAAGTTGATGCGTACTGCATTGCAACATTTTAAAAGAGGAGAGTCCGGAGCCAAAGCCTCACCAAATGAACCCGGAACTCTCCCTTTTTAAACTATTGACCTTGTCCTAAGGAAAAGGCCAACTCACCATCAAAGGAATAAAGATTTTCCGTTTTGATCACGTCTACATCCTTGGTAATGGCATTTCCAAGTAGACTGACGATTTGAGATTTGTCAATTTTTTGATCACCTTCTGGCTTGAATCGACAGCGCCAATGATTGGTGCAGTATGTTTCATCAAATCCATTAGGCCAAACCTTTATACCTCTGTTTGTGATCATTTCCAACTTCACGCCTTCAAGTTCGATAGACTGAAGTTTTTCAGCCACTTTGTTGGGATTTTTTTCGCGGTCATCAACGAATACATCAATTCCCAATAATTCTTTTACCGCCGGCTTTTTCTCAGTTGCTTTTGGAGGGATAAATGCACCGTGTCCCTCAAAGTTCACTGCAGGTAAGGTCTTAGGTTGCTTATCCAAATTAGCAATTACGGTTTCTGCGAATTCTTTTGTGCCCACTAATTGTTTGCTGCTGCCTTCAGTATAAATATCTTGCGTATGAACACCAGATTCTATGGTTGTGAGCCATGCATTCATGATTTTTTCAGCGGACTCGATTTCACCAATGTGTTTCAACATGAGGATGGCGCCTTGCAATAAACCGGAGGGATTGGCAATGTTTTTTCCGGCTATATCTGGTGCGGATCCGTGAATCGCTTCAAACATGGCACAAGACGCCCCGATATTGGAAGATCCGGCCATACCCACTGACCCGGTGATTTGAGCCGCTACGTCAGACAGAATATCGCCATAGAGATTTGGCATCACCACCACGTCAAAATACTCTGGAGTATCTGCCAGTTTTGCCGCACCTATATCCACAATCCAATGCTCATTCTCAATGTCTGAGTATTCTGCCGCAACTTCTTTGAATACTTTGTGGAACAAACCATCTGTTTGCTTCATGATGTTGTCCTTTGAGAAGCAAGTCACTTTTTTGCGCCCATATTGTTTGGCGTATTCAAACGCATATCTAATTATTTTTTCACAACCAGGTCTGCTAATTAATTTGAGGCATTGAACCACATCATCAGTTTGCTGGTGTTCAATTCCAGCGTACAAATCTTCTTCATTTTCTCTAACAATCACCACGTCCATAACAGGGTGTTTGGTGACTACAAATGGATGCAGACTGTTGCATGGTCTTACATTGGCGTACAAACCAAGCGTTTTTCTCATAGTAACATTAAGGCTTTTGTATCCGCCACCTTGAGGTGTAGTAATGGGTGCTTTAAGGAACACCTTATTTCGTCTAATACTTTCCCAGGCATCTGGAGAAATACCGGATGTATTGCCACTTAGATAGACCTTTTCACCAACGCTGATTTCTTCAAATTGCACTTGGGCACCAGAGGCCTTGATAATATTAAGGGTAGCGTTCATGATCTCAGGACCAATTCCATCTCCTTTTGCTACTGTGATTGTTTTCATTTTGTGTGTTTTGATGATTCAGAACAAATATGAGACAGAATTCCCATAAATTTTTATTTATCTTTTTTATCAAACACATAACACAAAGTTATTTAACAATTAAAACCCTTTATTGATAGGTGATTTTCGGGTCGCGAAATAAGGAAAAGCGATAAAATTTAATTGAGTACCAACTTTTGAGTGTGGGTATTTCCATCGATGGATTCAATTGTTATGACGTAAGTCCCCGATGGCAATCCTTGGAGAAATAGTTCTTTTTGGGGATGATCGATTACCTTGATGACCCGACCTTCAATGGTGCGCACAGTGGCTTGTCTTATTGCCCCCCCAGAGACATAAACTCTCCCGTTACAAGGATTTGGATAGATATTAAATGGGGATTTCTCAGTGTCTGATGGCTGACTGGAATTAAATGATTCATTCAGCACTTTTAGGATTTGAAAGTCTGAATAATTAACAGAGCCACTATAAATTCGGTCCACAGAAATAATGTAAGATTGGTCGTCTAGATGGTTACTGATTGATTGTGGGTCAATCTGCTCGGTGGTATCCGGGTTACATGTTCCGGTTCCCAATTGAGCAAAAGCGGAATTATCTGCATAACTGGGCAACCAACTATGGACAAGTCCCAGGTCGCCACGATAGCCTGGTGAATTATTAGACATTTTGATACTCGTACCAAGAGCAAAAACAGCTCCATGTTCATCCAACATGACATCTCTGACTTCATCGAGATTGCCAAATGAATCATGACTTAAATGTGACTGAATAACCCCGTTTTTATCGACCACCTTGATGTCTAAATTTTTATTCTCATCGTGTTTGTCAATATCAGTGAGCATCCAAAGTGCATTGTTGACCTCCACCACTTTGTGAATGCGATTGTTCATCCCTGGATTAAAATTGAGCAACCATTGTCCGCTTTGCCCAAAAGTACTTATCGCTGAGCCAGTGTCATCTACCATCAGTGCGAATGCCGCATAGGCTTCTCCCACGTAATAATAACCACTAAATAGATAGCTATTATCAAGTTCAAGAATCTTATCAAGATATGCGCCATCTTGATGGCGATTAGGGCTGAGTCCGAGAGAAGACAAACCGCTCAAGGGATGCCAGAAAATCCGTCCATCTTGCCCAAAAGTGCTATCAGTTGTCCCATTTAAGGATAATCTACCCATTACTGGAATCTCCATGTGGGCATAATTGGTGTCTAAGGATGTGAGGGAGTATACAATCTTCTCATTTTCATCAATGGTGAGTTCTCCGGGAATATCGAAATCTCCGAACACATTGTATTCCAGGAGTCCATTTTGGCCAAAAGTACTATCGAACAGCCCTATTGAATCTATTTTCGCAATAAATACGGTCTGCGAATTTGAGACGCCATAATCATATCCGGAGCCAATAAGGTAAAGATGATTTTGGTGAACCAAACCGTGACTAATGTTGGATGAAGTCCTACCTGGAAAGTCAAAATTAAGTATGCCAGATTGACCAAAGGAAGCGTCAGGGACGCCGGCAGCGTTTAGTTTTAGAACAACCGCATCAAAGTCGTAGGCACCAGAGCTATAGTTTCCACTTGTCCCAAACACAAAAATATTGCCATCGCCATCGCAAACATGATTTGCGGTATAGTCATAGTCTTTTAAGTCGATGGTACACACACCATTCGCACCAAAAGTGATGTCGAGACCAAGCCCTCCGCCTGTTTGGGCGAAAGGCATCTGGCCAAGACACACAATACAAACTATGACTATAATTTGGCTCACGGACTATTTGGTGATGACCAATTTGTCTTGTGCTACAAAATTCCCATTGGCATCTCTTACCTGAATTAGGTAAATTCCGTAAGACAAATGACTCACATCCAGAGATTTGGTGTTGTTGAGATTTGTTTTTGCCACAACAGCTCCAGTTGTACTCATGATGATCGCTTCTGTGGCTGTTGCATCAAGGTCAAAGTAAACATGTCCCTGTGCAGGATTTGGGTATAAATTGAGATTTGCATGGTTGAGTTCTGCAATACCATTGAAGCCATTCGTGCTGCACGTTGCGTTGCCAGGCACTGTTGAGTTTCCTGCGCCCTGTAAGTCCTGAGAAGAAATCACACCGTAATATTCCAAACCAATCATATATGGAAATTTAGGGTCGCCATTAGAGTCTGTTGAGAGAAAGTAGGCGTAAGTTCCACCAGGAAATTCTGGTGTCACACAATTTCTTCCGTTATATTCGTCTAGGTCCGCATTCCCAACATATTCATAATCTTCCCAATAAGTACCTAGTGGAAACTGAGAATCTACTGTTGGCCCGGGAGGCGTTGAGGTTGATCCGTCAGGCAAAGTTGTCCTGTTTGTGATGTTTCTAAGCTCATACCCTGCTTCCATTCTTTTAATAGGACTATTGCTGTCATTTGGGTTAGTATATCCATAGGGACCATAAATTGGGTAACCATCCATGGCCCAACCGATAATTGGAGAATGTGCAGTTGATGGATCTGAATACAAGGCGCTTGGATTGGCATGGTAGTGATATTGACCCATCTGTTGAGGGTGTCCATTCCCGTTGGCATCCATGGTTGCTCCTTCTGAAACCCAGGCATCTGCATTCCATATACCAGCACCAGATCCACTGTTGGAGTTCGTCATAGGATCATACGATCTGGCATCTCCTTTTCCGTAAAGAGCAACACCGTTAACAGCAACACCAAGTGCTCCAACAGTAGGTTCTGCCGTTTTCGTGCCTGTTTCTTCTGTTGGGTTTCTGGTAATTCTCCAAACAAAACTTTGAGCGGAAGGGGTGTTTGGGTTCATTGGAAATGGGCCCATCTCATATCCTGCGAGTCCTTCGCTTCTGATGTAAACGTAGTTGTTATTGTAGCACACCTCCAGTACATCTGAAGAATCTGCCATGGTAACTGTTCCTGATCCGACATCATAAGTTGCCAGCCCATTGGAGTTCATCATCCAGGACGTAATATTTGGTTGTGCTTGGACCTGACTCGATCCAATAGTTGCCAATGCGATAAGTAAAGATTTTCTCATATGTTAGAATTTATTTGTGACACTAATATCATTGCTATAAATTAAATTCTACTGCCTTGTCAAGCCTTTTGGCGTGCTAAGTACCCCCGTAGTACCCTTTTAAATTATTTTTAAATTTACCATCCTAACTGGCTCGCATTTAAAACAAGAGGGAGAATGATCAGGAGTAGTTTAATGACATGGTGTTTTTTGATGATAATGGGAAATATCCTGTCTCAACCACGACCGCTCGGCCCTCCCTCAAGACAACAAATTGCTAATAAGAGTTTGTCCGAAATTCGAGAACTCTTTGAGCAAAGTCAGGAAGCTTTCCAAAATGGACAAGATTCATTGGCAATGACCTGTTTAATTGATGCTGTGGTTGAAGGAAGAAATTATCCTTTTTCAGACCAGATGTTCGAAATAGAATTGCACTACAGCACCACCTTGTTTGATCTTGGGGCTCCTAAACTTGCCCTACAAAATTTACGATTTTTAGAGCGTTTGTCCAGGCACTCCAATAACCCAAAACATGCCCGCAAGATAAAAGCTCAATATGCCATGATTTATTTAGGCATGGAAGATTATCAGGAGGCTCAAAAGATGTTTTTGGATATTTTTTTGAGTGACACTAAATCCTCTGGAGACGAAGGAGTGGCGAGTTCAATTAACAACCTGGGTTTTGTATATTATTTAGCTGGCGATTTGGATTCTGCTAAATTATTTCTGGACATGGCGTTTGAGAACCTGACCGCATTTAGACCTGAGGACACACTATTTTTAAGTGTGATCATGGACAATTACGCATTGGTAGCACTGGAAAAAGGTCGACATACTTATGCAAGAGACATTTTTCTCAGAAATAGTCTACAACAAAAACAAGCGGGGAGACATAACAAGTACTTTCCAAGTTTGATCAAGTTGGCCAGCGCTTACAGTCGAATGGATATGTCGGACAGTGCTGAGTATTATTTTTCTAGGTTTAATGAAGAAGTTAGTATTAGGCAAGATATAGACCCTAATCACTTAAGGAGTTTTTGGACAGACTACTATACTCAGGCAATAGAACATTATCGCAGACATGGAGATAGCCTGACCGCAAATCACACACAACTCGAGTTTCTGACGTTTAAGGACAGTCTTAGATCTGCAAATGCGAAATCACTGGACATATTACTTTCTCAGATACAGAGACTCATGGAACGGTCTAGACGGCAATTGAATCAGATAGTTGATTTGAGACATCAGAAAACAGTTGATCACCTTGAACAAGAGCGACATAAGTCAAGGACAGCAAGTATAATAACCATAATAGTAATCATGGGATTTCTATTTATGGCGATATTCATATGGATTGTAGTTAGGTCCAGAATTAGAAATAGTCGACAGCAAGCGAAGGTTTTGGAAGCGGAAAACAAGCTGACTCAATTGCAATTGAGAAATGAATCTCTGGAAAAAATTGAGCTCAAACAAAAGCTATTGATTCACAGAAAAGAGTCCACAGATCTTGCCCTGGAAATCAGGAGAAAAAGAGAATGGATGAAGGAGATCCAGGCAGAACTTCATGGTTTGAGAAATAAGGAGGACATTGACAAGGCTTTGCGCAAACTGATTCCGAATCGACATATTGATGATAAGCAAGAATTGTTTCTTGAACGTGTAGATGAATTGAATGAATCATTTTATGATGAGTTATTGTCTCGTTTCCCCAAACTCACTTCAAGTGAGAAAGAACTCTGTGGTTTAATAAGGCTGAGACTGAGCTCCAAAGAAATTGCGGCTAGCCGACAAATCACAGTAAATGCAGTTAAAGTTGCCCGGAGAAGATTGAGAAAGAAATTGACATTGAGTCCGGAAGAAAACCTCTACGAATTCATTGCGACGATTTAATTAACTGTCAAGAAGACATACCTGGGTTGTCTGCACTATGCGTGAACACCTACTGTTTGGGCAGCAGCATTGCTAAATGCGGAGCGCCTTCGCTGGAGCTACTGCGACATGCGGACGCCTATAACACACACGTCATCCAATTGCTCAAGATCCCCTTTCCATTTCTCAAAGGCCTCATCAATTAGCTGCCTTTGTTGTTCAATGGATACGTTTTGAATGGAGAGCAATAATTTCTTAAAGCTTGCGGCCTTGAATTTCTTTCCTTTAACTCCACCAAATTGATCGGCATAACCATCAGAGAATATATAGAAACTATCCCCTTCATTAAGCTCTATTGCGTGAGTGGTGTAGGGTTGTGGATTCGCATACTTTCCAATAGGTTGTTTATCTGCTTTAATCTCTTCAATTTCTGAGGCACCATTTCTGACAATCCACAGAGGATTATTGGCTCCGGAATAATGTAAAACCTTGTTTTCCAGAGCACACAGGGCAATATCCATCCCGTCTTTGACTTCTTCTTCAGATTTCTCAAACTCTGCGATAACAATTTCCCTGGTTTTATCTAGAATCTGGCCTGGCATAGTCAGGTCGTACTCTCTTACGGCCCGATTCAAACCATTATTACAAATAACACTCACCATAGCGCCAGGCACTCCATGACCTGTACAATCGGCGGCTGCAAACAAGACCCCATTTTTTATAGGCTCGCACCAATAAAAATCTCCTGCCACAATGTCCTTTGGTTTATAAAGTATGAATGAGTCTTCCAAATACTGTTTCACTAACTTGTCAGGAGGCAAGATGGCGGTCTGAATTCGCTTAGCGTAGTTGATTGAATCCAGTATCTCCTTGTTCTTCTCCTCCACCAATTCTTTTTGAAAAACGGCGGCTTGCCTTTGAACTTCAACCTCTTCTTTTTGCTTTTCGATAATCACATTTTGAGCACGGGTGAGTTGAAAGCGTCTGTAAGCGAATAGCGCGAACGCAACCACGAACAGAAGTCCGACAATCAAGGCAATTTTAATCACATTGTTTCTTTTGGACTCTGCTTTAAGTTGACTTTTTTCTGCTTCACTGGCCCGTTCGTTGGCCGCCAGTGCTTCAAGTTCAACATCTTTAACAGCTAATTCTTTCACATAATTCAAGCTGTCCAGAATGGCTTGCTTTTCAAAACTATATTGAGTCTCTAACCTGATGACTTCTCTTTGTTTATCCTCATTAATCAAACTGTCTTCCCACGACTTAGACGTTTCATAATGATACAAGGCTTTTTGGGTGCTTCCCATCTCTTTATAGGCTTTGTAAAGACAATCATGGCAAGAGAAAATACCCTCTATGTTGTGATTTTCTTCAGCTAGTTGGAGTGCTTTCTCACAGTGCTCTCTGGCTTTCTGGTGTTGTTGATCGTGGTTATAAAGGGCGCCTAAATTCATGTAAGATGCCAGAAGACCTCCTATGTCATTGAGTGCTTGCCTTATTTGAAGTGCTTTTTTGGCTTCAGCTATGCCTTCCCTATAACGTCCCATATCTCGATAAAGGTTGCCTCTATTACTATAAAGGTTTGCCAAGCCTTGCTGATAATTGATTTCCAGGTAGATTTTTTCGCAATTTTCGTAGCATTCAAGCGCCTTGTTTACCTGGCCCAAATCATCATAGATCAATCCCAGGTTGATTAGAGTAAGGCCATGAGATTTCTGATCGCCTAAAAGTATAAAGGTAGAGTCTGCCAACAAAAAGATGTCCAAAGCCTTTCGATTGTCCCCCATGGCTCGATAAAGTGTGCCAATACTTGCATAAGTTCTTGCTTGCCCCAATGTATCCTTGAGTTCTTCTTTAAGTTTTAGGGATTTTTGAGACAAATCCAAAGCTTTCCCGAACTGGCTCATGTTTTTATAGCAAATGCCCAAATTGGCATACGAAGACGCCATGAATTTTTTATTTCCGAGGGTTGTATTGATTTTCAGGTTCTCTGTTAAAGGAGAAATGGCGTCTTCGTACATGCCGTAGACAAGGTAAGACACGCCAAGCGCGCTGAAACCATTCGACACCCATTGGTCGTGATGACCCTCTTGGGCTTCATTGATCAATATTTCCGCATAAAATTTAGCACTGTCACGGTCAGAATACATGAAGTGCCAGGCCAGATCATAGTAAGCTTTGTAACGAATTGTATCGTGCAGAGAATTATTTTTGGTCAAAAGCCTGAGCGAGTCAGCCTGACCAAATGTTGTCTGCCCCAATAATAGCACAATGATTGTGGAGAGAATAAATTTCATCATCCCGCGAATTTATTCAATCGGAGCCAAACAGACCAGAAAAATAGGGGGTACAGAATGAATAAATCGACTAGAATTTGGCTAACGCTGAATCAATAAACTTCATAAGTTTGTTTATACTCTATGATAAACCGATCCGGCTTTGTTTTTAAAAACTATGAGGCTCCGAATATGGACCCTTTCGACGGTGTATTTGATATTTTTAAGGAGTTAATCACCCATACAAGCGGAGATTTTGATGAGGCCATTGATTGGTTGGAAACGCTTGACAAGGAATACAATATTTTCAGGGATAACTACAGCATGGAAGAATTTATTGAAGACCTCAGGAAGCGCGGGTATATCAGAGAGGAAATTAAACCTGATGGATCTAAGGGTGGCGCTCTGACATCAAAAGCCGAACAAGCGATCAGAAAAAGTGCTCTGGATCAGATTTTTGGAAAGCTGAGGAAAAAGGGTTTGGGCAACCATAAATCAACTAAAAGTGGTCAGGGAGACGATAAGACCGGTGATTTGAGAGCCTACAATTTTGGTGATGACCTGTCGCATATCAATATGACGGAGAGCATAAAGAATGCGCAAATGGGTCAGGGTTTTGAGGATTTCAATCTACAAGAACATCATTTATTGGTGGAGGATGTGCATCATAAGTCTCAAATGAGCACCGTTTTGATGATAGACATTTCCCATAGCATGATTTTGTATGGTGAAGACAGAATTACACCTGCAAAAAAAGTAGCGATGGCATTGGCAGAACTCATCACCACGCGCTATCCGAAAGACAGCCTGGACATACTTGTTTTTGGGAATGATGCCTGGCGGATTCAGATAAAAGATTTACCATACCTCAATGTTGGTCCGTATCACACCAACACAGTTGCGGGATTGCAATTAGCTATGGATATGCTCAGGAGAAAAAGAAATACCAATAAACAGATCTTTATGATCACTGATGGCAAACCCAGTTGTTTAAGAATGCCAGATGGTCAGTACTATAAAAACTCTGTGGGATTAGATTCATTTATTACTGATAAGTGCTACACCATGGCTGCACAGGCTAGAAAGCTGAAAATTCCAATCACTACTTTCATGATTGCGCAAGACCCTTACTTAAGACAATTTGTTGAAGCTTTTACTGAGGCCAATCAGGGAAAGGCATTTTACACAGGATTAAAAGGACTTGGAGAAATGATTTTTCAGGATTACGAAAACAATAGAAAAAAAAGAATTCGATAATATGAATGAGATTGACACACTTGGAGGCCTCAAGAAGGCAGGATACACAAGCAAATCAATTAAAGATGAATTGCGTGACAACTTAATAAAGAATTTACGGGAAGGTGTAAATAGTTTTGAGGGAATTCACGGATATGATAAGACCGTTATACCGCAAATTGAACGCGCCATCTTGTCCAAGCACAATATCAATTTGTTGGGCCTGAGAGGTCAGGCAAAAACACGTTTAGCTCGATTAATGGTTGGACTGCTAGATGAGTATATTCCTGTTATTACAGGTTCGGATATCAATGATGACCCTGTGAATCCAATTAGTCGATTTGGTCAGGAAACGGTAAAAGAGTTGGGGGATAAGACACCAATTTCATGGCTCCATAGAAATGATCGATTTTTTGAAAAACTGGCGACACCAGATGTGTCTGTTTCTGATTTAATTGGTGATATAGATCCTATAAAGGCGTCCAATTTAAAATTAAGTTACGCAGATGAACGCGTGATCCATTTTGGAATGATTCCAAGAGCCAATAGGAGCATTTTTGTGATCAATGAGTTGCCAGATTTGCAAGCCAGAATTCAAGTGAGTTTGTTTAATATGCTTCAGGAAGGAGATGTTCAAATTAGAGGGTTTAAGATTAGAATGCCTTTGGACTTGCAGTTTGTTTTTACAGCGAACCCTGAGGATTATACTAATAGAGGGAGTATTGTGACCCCGCTCAAAGATAGAATTGGCAGCCAGATATTAACCCATTATCCTGAGACCATAGATGTGGCCAAAACCATCACTGCCCAGGAAGTTTCCAAACGCGAAAGCCGCTTGGTTGATGTATATGTTCCAGAGCTGGCAAAGGACCTGATAGAACAATTGGCCTTTGAAGCCAGGAAAAGCGAATATATTGACCATAAAAGTGGCATTTCTGCAAGAATGAGTATCAGCGCCTACGAAAATATGATAAGTGCTGCAGAGAGAAGAGCTCTATTGGTTAATGAGGATAAAACCACAGTTAGATTCAGCGATTTAATGGGTTTAATCCCCGCGCTGACGGGAAAAATGGAATTGGTGTATGAAGGGGAGCAGGAAGGTGCAGAGTTTGTAGCTAAAGTTCTGATCTCGTCTGCTACAAAGACACTTTTTCCGGAGTATTATCCCAAAATAGAAAAGCTTGAAAAGGAAGATGAAAAAACACCATATACCAGTTTATTGGAATGGTTCTTCGAAAAAGGCGCTTTTGAGTTAGAGGACAACGTTACCAATGAACTCTACAAGAATCAACTCATGGAAATTGATCCATTGGTGCGTTTGGTTAATGAATATCAGGATCACATTCCGGATTCTGATAAACTATTTCATATGGAGTTTATTCTGTGGGCACTTGTAGAGCACAACAAGTTAAGTAAGCATGCATTTTCAGAAGGTCTTAGTTTTAATGATTTGTACTCAAATTATCTTAAAGGGATATGAGCATTACTAAATACGGACACCAATAACACAAACATCATCTAGCTGCTCAAAATTTCCTTTCCATTTTTCAAAAGCTTCATCAATGAGGTCTTTTTGGTGTTCAATGGTCTCATTTTGAATGGACAGAAGTAATTTTTTGAAACTCGCGGCTTTAAATTTCTTTCCTTTGACTCCCCCAAACTGGTCTGCATAGCCGTCCGAGAAGATGTAGAATGAATCACCTTCAATGAGTTCTATGGTATGAGTAGGAAAAGGTGTGGGGTCCCCATATTTTCCAATGGGTTGTTTGTGTGCTTTCACTTCAATAAAAGTATAGCCGTCTCCCTCTTCAACTTTAAGCTTATTGGAGGTTTCATCGCCGAACTGTGCTTTGATTTCTTCCACATCAGAACCTCCTTTTGCGCTATGCGGTCTAATGATCCAAATCGGATTGTGCGCACCTGCGTATTTCAATATGTAGGAATGAGGACTTTTCGCATTTCTAAGCTCATTTCCCGCTTTGTACGGCGATAGAGAAACCAAAGCCACATCCATACCGTCTTTGACCTCTTCTTCCGACTTTTCAAATTCAGATATAACAATCTCTCTGGTTTTATCTAGAATTTGTCCTGGCTCAGTCAAACCGTATTCTCTTACGGACCTATTCAAACCGTTATTACATACTACGCTTACCATGGCACCTGGTACGCCATGACCAGTACAATCTGCAGCAGCAAACAAGACCGCATTTTTAGTGGTTCCATTGGCGTCTGAAACTTCAGTGAATGATTCCATCCAATAAAAATCGCCGGCTACAATGTCTTTGGGTTTGTAGAGTACAAATGAGTTTGCTAAATGTTCTTTCACCAGTTTATCTGGTGGTAAAATGGCACTTTGAATGCGTTTAGCATAGTTGATAGAATCTAAAATCTCCGTGTTTTTCTCTTCAAGTTGGTCGTAAGCTTCATCTACTTTTTGTTTTTGTTCCTCAACAACTGCTTTTTGTTCACGGACAAGCCTTAAAGACTTCACGACCATGTAAACAAAAAACAAAACAACCGCCATAATGGCAATTCCAAAATAAATGATGATCTCGTTTCTTTTACTACTGGCTTCCGCTTCTTTTTTTTCAGCCCTTTCCTTCGCCAATTGGGCGTCTTGATCGCGCAAAAGAGCTAAAGCCTGAATACTGTCTGCCGCCGCCTGCTGTTCGTATTGATGTCTAAATTCTTGTTGAATGGTCGCTTTTTGGTTCTCCTTAGAGAGAATACTATCTCTGCTTTCAATGTATTGTTCATACATTTCCAGAGCATCATCCGACCGCCCCATCTTTTTGTAAACTTCCCACAAAAACTTAGAACCAGTCTCAATTAAAGCGATTGACCCCCTTTCTTTTGCTGCTCCTAAGGCCGTTTCAATTTCCTGAGATCCATTAATCGGGTCACCCATTAAATGGAGGATATAGCCATAGTTCATTTTGGTGGAAATGGCTGAATTACTCGATTTGCTCTCCAATGCCAGACTTTTTTCAAAATACTCTTTGGCCTTTGGGTAGTCTTTTCTGGCTTGATAAATTGTTCCGAGATTGTTGTACCCAACTGATAACAGTTGATTGTTTCCAATTTCCTGAGCGAGCTGGATCATCTCTTCAAAGTAGGGAATTGCCTGGTCGTAGTCTCCGTTTTTTTGATGAAGAGCTCCAATGTTGTTGAGGGTATTTGATACACTTTGTACAGCGCCACTTTCTTTGTGGATTTCTAATGCCTTTAAAAAATAAGTTGTAGCGAGAGAGTCGTTTTCTTGTTGAGCGTTGACAAGCCCTAGTTGGTTATAAATGCCGGCTATGCCATCCTTGTCGTCGATTTCCTCAAAGATTTTCAGACCCTCATTATAGAGCTTGATTGCTGTGGCTAAATCACCCTGGGTTTCATAAACCCCTCCGATATTCGACAAAGAAATGGCGATCCCTTCCTGATCCTCTATTTCTTTCCTTAGCTCTAAGCATTCCTGATGGTATTTAAGCGATTTTTCAAGTTCGCCTTTATTTTGGTAGAGGCTGGCAATATTGCTCAATGAATAGGTGATGCCAATGGTTAAATCCAGACTTTTACACAAATCCAGGCATTCATGTAGGTAGTGCAAGGCAGAGTCAACCTGCCCCATGTTTTGATAAGTGAACCCAATGTTATTAAGGCATTGTGCCAGGGCTTCTTTGTTATCAGCCTCCTTTTGAATCGCATAGCTTTTCTTGTAATAGTGAAGCGATGAATCCATGCGTCCTATATATCCAAAAACCCCGCCAATAGAGATGTAAGTATTCGCAAGGTCTTGGTCAAGACCCTTCATTTTTGCGAATTGGGCTCTAAGCTTATTGTAGTAAATGGAGCTATCCGGTTTGGATTGTGATGCCAGTGCTGATATGGCTTTTATTCGGCTGCTATCTGCTGCTTGTTCATTTGCCCAAACGGATAATAGAGAGTCGCGATTTTGAGACCAAAGTCCCAAAGGAATGAATATCAATATACAAAGAAGTGATTTCAAGGCAACCCAAAGTTATATTTTTTGTCTGAAAACTGCTGATATCCAGTTAAAATATGCCGATGGTTCCACAATTATAAACGAAATAAAGAGTGCCTCCGCCAACGCTTGGGCTGAAGCTATAGCGCAGGACCTACACGCGGACTCCTATAACACAAACATCATCTAACTGCTCTAAAGATCCTTTCCAGTTTTCAAAAGCCTGATCGATCAATTCTTTCTGCCGTTCTAGGGGGTCATTTTGGATAGACAACAGCAATTTTTTGAAGTTGGCTGCTTTAAACTTTTTGCCTTTTGCACCACCAAATTGATCAGCAAAACCATCAGAGAAAATGTAAAATGTGTCGCCTTCATTGAGCTCTATGGTATGTGTGGGGTAGGGTGATGGTTCAGTATATTTGCCGATCGGTTGCTTATGTGCCTTAATTTCTTCGACTTCCTCTGTTCCTTTACGAATTATCCAAAGCGGGTTGTGTGCGCCAGCGTATTTGACTGTCCTTCCTTGCAAATAGCACAAAGCCACATCCATTCCGTCTTTAACTTCCTCTTCGGACTTTTCGAACTCAGAAATGACGATCTCTCTTGTTTTGTCCAGAATCTCGCCTGGCTCTGTCAAACCGTACTCCCTTACGGACCTGTTCAAACCGTTATTACATACGACACTTACCATGGCGCCTGGAACGCCATGACCGGTACAATCTGCAGCAGCAAATAGAATTAGTGGAGGGGCATTTTGGGTGATGGGTTCCATCCAGTAAAAATCACCGGCTACAATGTCTTTGGGTTTGTAGAGCACAAAGCTGTTGTGTAGGTATTCTTTCACTAGCTTATCTGGTGGCAGTATGGCACTTTGGATGCGTTTGGCGTAGTTTATGGAATCGAGAATTTCTGTGTTTTTCTCTTCCAATTGACCATAGGCCTCATCTACTTTCGCCTTTTGTATTTCAACCACCGCTTTTTGCTCTCTGACCAATCTAAGAGACTTTAAAACCATGTACACAAAAAACAGTATGACTGCTATAATGGCAATGCCGAAATAAATGATAATTTGATTCCTTTTACTAGAAGCCTCAGCCTCTCTTTTATCTGCTTTTTCTTTGGCAAGTCGAGCCTCCTGATTTCGTAAGGCAGCAAGGGTTTGAATACTGTCTTTAGCAGCTTGTTGTTCGTACTGATACTGATATTCCTGACGAATAATTGCTTTTTGATTTTCTTCTGAATCCAAACTGTCTCTGGCTGAGATGTATTCTTCGTATAGCTTAAGTGCCTGTTGATGATTTCCCTGTTTTTTGTACAGTTCAGACAAAGCTTTGGCTGATACCTCTATTGATTTCAGCGCATCTGTTTCCTTACTAATCTTTAGTGATCGCTCATAAAAATCTATAGCAAGCTTAATTTTTCCTTGATAATCATATAAGCTGCCTATATTGAAGAGCGTGATGGCAATGTCATTTTTTTCTCCTACTCTCTCTTCAATTCTTAAACTTCTATAATAAAAATCCAAAGCCAAATCATCATCTCCTTGTTCTGAATAGACATTCGCAAGGTTTGATAGAGACAGAGATAAACCTATCGAGTCGTTAATTTCAATATTTAATTCGCGACTTCTGTCTAAGTATTCAATTGCCTTTGGGTAATTTTTTTGTGCAAAATATGTGTTGCCAATATTATTTAAGGAGTATGCGATTTCATTTTTATTTCCAATTTCTTGACGTAAGCTCAGGCTTTGTTTGTAATATTCAACTGCCTTTGAGTAGCTCTCATTATTATAATGAATGAGACCAATATTGTTTAAAGCAGCGGCAATACCTTTATTATTTTTAAGCTTTTCCTGTACTTTCAAGCTGTTGCCAAAATATTCGATTGCCTTAGAATAATCACCTTGATACTTATATATAACTCCAATGTTGTTATAGGTATTTGCGAGACCTTTTTCGTCTTTAATTTTTTTTCGAATAGCAATGGCTTCTTCGTAATGCCTGATAGCTTTGATAAAGTCACTTTCTAAATAATAAATGATCCCAAGATTGTGCTTTGCGGAGGCTCTGGCATAAAGAAAAGTCAATTCTGTCTTTTCATTAAGCCCTTTTTTCAGATTTAAGAGACAAAGACTGTCAACTTTTTGATTAGTAGAAATATTAAGATTGGGAAAAGCAATGTCTTCTAACGCCAACCAAGAGATTACAATCGTAGTGTCGTGCTTGCTAGATGCAATCTCTTGTTTTATCGAATCAATTTGGGTTTCTTGTTCAGGAGTACGTTGCGCAATTGAACTTGTAAAAAAAGCCAACACAAAACCTATGGACATCAAAAATCTCACAGTACCCAAATCTAAGAAAATTAAACCAGCGACTTATATAAACACTTCACTCATACCACAAACCGCTACTCAGAGGAGGCACGACTTCTGATTACAATCAACGGACTCTTTCGTCGTGCCTCCTCTGATTAACAATTAGTTCGGGGGTGTAGTTGTTCCCTCTGAGCAGTGATTCAATAAGTATCGGGTTACGCCTCAGTCCTCTCTGCTGTAGAATTCAAAAACAGTTCCTTCATCTGCTCGCCATCAATTGGTGCTGGCGCATCAATCATCACGTCTCTACCACTGTTGTTTTTAGGAAAAGCAATGAAATCCCGGATGGACTCTTGTCCAGCCAATGTCGCACAGAGTCTATCGAAACCAAAGGCAATCCCACCATGCGGAGGCGCACCATATTCAAAGGCATCCATTAAGAAACCAAATTGGGCTTTGGCTTCTTCCGGTGTAAATCCAAGCAGGTCAAACATCCGGGCCTGCAATGCTTTGTCGTGAATACGAATAGAGCCTCCACCAATCTCAACCCCATTAATTACCAAATCGTAAGCATTGGCTCTGACTTCCCCTGGTGCACTTTCTAGCTTGTCGAAATCTTCTGCCTTTGGAGAAGTAAACGGGTGGTGCATAGCATGGTAACGTTCGCTGTCTTCATCCCATTCCAATAACGGGAAGTCAACAACCCATAGCGGCTTATAGTCAGCCGGATTTCGCAAACCTAACTCGCTGCCCATGTGCAATCTTAGTTCGTTCATTTGCTTTCTGGTGGCATCTAAATCTCCGCTCAAAACCAAGATCAAATCACCTGCTTTTGCATCAGCTAAATCTGCCCACGCTTTTAAATCTTCTTGAGAGTAGAATTTATCTACAGATGACTTGAATGTGCCGTCCTCATTGCACTTCACGTACACCATGCCTTTTGCGCCTACTTGCGGACGTTTTACAAAGTCGGTCAATTTATCTAATTGCTTTCTGGTATATGTCGCGGCTTGTTCGGCAACAATTCCTAATACAATTTCTGCACTGTCGAACACATTAAAACCCTTATTTTGGGCCACAGAGTTGAGGTTCTTAAACTCCATTCCGAAACGCACATCTGGTTTGTCGGAACCATATTTTTCCATGGCTTCCACATAGTCCATTCTTGGGAAGTTGTCCAGCTCTACATTCAAAATGGTCTTGAAAAGTGACTTGGTAAGTCCTTCAAAGGTGTTCAAGACATCTTCTTGTTCCACAAAAGCCATTTCACAGTCTATCTGGGTAAACTCTGGCTGACGGTCGGCCCTCAAATCTTCATCCCTAAAACACTTTACAATTTGATAGTATCGATCGTAACCACTTACCATCAATAACTGCTTAAAAGTTTGTGGTGACTGTGGCAACGCGTAAAATTCACCCGGATTCATGCGACTTGGCACCACAAAATCACGAGCGCCTTCTGGTGTTGATTTAATCAAATAAGGGGTTTCAACTTCCAAAAAGTTGATGCTATCCATGTACTTTCTGGTTTCAATTGACAGCTTATGTCTCAACTCTAAATTTTTTCTAACCGGATTTCTTCTCAAGTCCAAATAGCGGTATTGCATGCGCAATTCTTCTCCCCCGTCTGTCTCATCTTCAATGGTAAATGGTGGGGTTTTAGCTCCGTTCAATATTTTAATTTCAGACACCACAATTTCAATGTCGCCCGTTGGAATGTCCGGATTCTTAGAATGTCTTTCAACCACTTCTCCTGTTACTTGCAATACAAACTCACGACCAATGCCTTTGAGCGTAGTCAGAATCTCATCACGCACTCTGCCAGTTTCGCCAACGATTTGGGTCATACCATACCGATCTCGCACGTCAATCCATACAATCGGTCCTTTGTCTCTGATGGTTTGTGCCCATCCGGCAATGCTCACTGTTTCTCCTATATTGTTGGCGTTCAATTCGCCGCAAGTGTGTGTTCTGTACATGTGATTTCAATTTCGACTGCGAATTTATGGATTTAAGTAGAATTGAGCTCTGTTTCAGGACTTGTTTTGAACACTCTTTTGACCTATCTTTGTAAAAAAGGTCAAAATATGTTCAAAGGAAACAACAACGGAGGCACAACGCGATCTGCGGATGTGAATTCACCAGACAGACTGAATAGAATCGTTGAAGGAACCAGCATTCAAGGAGACATCAAAAGCGATAGTAATATTAGAATTGATGGGAAATTGATGGGAACCATCACTACCAGAGGTCGTGTGGTGATTGGTAAAACTGGACATATTGAGGGTGAAATCATCTGCCAGAATGCCGATATTGAAGGTACTTTAGTTGGAAAAATTACTGTAGACCAGGTGCTGGCTTTAAAATCCACAGCCAAACTAAAAGGGGATATTCTCACCGGTAAGTTGGCGATCGAACCTGGCGCCAATTTCTCTGGATCTTGTAACATGGGTGGTGGAACCAAAACTATTCAGAGCAAACCACAAGCTCAATCTAAGTTAGAAGAAAACGCCTCTGCTAAAGTTGCAGACGACACGAGAAAAAAGGCAGAAGTCGTTGGCTAAGCAGCAGAACGGCGGTCGTCGCTCCAGATGGATCGTATTAAGTCAGCTTGCCATTGTGATGGGCGTTACCATTTATTTGGGCGCGCAACTTGGGAAGTATTTGGACAATCATTACAAGTTTGGTGAAAAAGGATTTACAATTACGTGTACTTTAACGGCAACCGTTTTGGCATTTTACTACGTTCTCAAACAGGTGAACAGATTGAATGAGCAAGAAGATGAAAAAAGGAAGTAAGGTTGCCTGGTTTTTACTCATTTTACTAGTAGGGTTAGCCATAACATTTGGCATTCATGCTGCTATTCTGAATGCCTTGTCCAAAGATCCACTTGAAAATCTGATCATTGAATCGTACATAGTTAACTTTGCGCTAACAGCTGCAATTTTTACTATACTACTCTATTTAAAGGAAACCTATGCGTCAAGTTTGGCTTACATCTTTTTTATGGGAAGCATGGCAAAGGCGTTTGTTTTTGGGATATTTTTCCGTCCGACATACATGGCCGATGAGCTTATGGAGAAAGCAGAGTTTTTAAGCTTTTTTGTGCCATTTGCCATCAGTTTGATTCTGGAAATCGCATGGTTGGTTAGAATTTTGAACAGAGAAAAACCAGCTTAGAAATTCCTTATACCGAAAACAACGGCAAATAAATAATCAAAAGGTTTTGCAGGTGTAATTTAATTCATACTTTTGCACCGATTTTATCAACCATAGATAGAGCAAGTATGCGAGCAAATTTTCTGAAGACCTTAATTATTCTGCTAATCGGTTTAGGAGGTAATGTGATGGCAAGCGATTCTCATGATCATGATAACCATGGTGGTCATGAGTCTTCAATGAGTGAAGAGGACGAGAGTGCCCTTAGAAAGTTGTTGGTAAAGGAGTACATCAACCATCACCTTGAAGATTCTCACGATTTTATATTGTTTTCTACAGGAAATAGACAAGACGGAGATGAAAAGCACGTAGGGTTTGCATTGCCGGTTATTTTGTTCGACGGTGGCATTAAAATGTTTATGTCTTCTGAGTTCGAACATGGTGAGAAAGTGGTAGAGAAAGGCGGAAACTATTACCGACTGTACCATGGTAAGATCTATAAAACAGATGAACATGGAACAATTAAGCACGACCATGAAACCGGAGACATCACTAACGACATGCCGGTTGACCTGTCAATCACTAAGAATGTTGTGTTTATCTTTTTAATCCTCCTCTTAATGTACTTTATGTTCAGAGGCATGGCCAAGTCTTATGACAAAGGTGGAGACTTAATGCCAAGAGGTGCTGGAAGATTTTTAGAGCCAATCATCATTTTCATCAGAGATGATGTGGCTATTCCAAACATTGGAGAGAAAAAGTACAAGAAGTTTATGCCTTACCTATTAACAGTATTCTTCTTCATCTGGATTGTTAACCTGTTTGGTTTGACCCCGCTTGGTGTAAATGTAACTAACAGTTTAGCAGTAACAGGTTGTTTGGCTTTGTTGACATTTGTCATCATGATTGCTTCCGGAAATAAAAACTTCTGGATGCACATCTTTTGGATGCCTGGTGTGCCTTGGCCTATGAAGATAGTTTTGGCGCCAATTGAATTAATTGGTTTGGTAATTAAACCATTCTCGCTCATGATTCGATTGTTTGCCAATATCACAGCGGGTCATATCGTGTTGATGAGCTTAATGGGAATGATCATCTACAATAGCTGGTATGGGTCTGGTTTGACCTTCTTGCTTACTGTAGTATTGGTGTTAATTGAGTTAATGGTGGCTGCATTGCAAGCATACATATTTACAATGTTGTCGGCCTTATATTTTGGGTCTGCCGTAGAAGAGCACGAGCATGACCATGAACACGAGCACAGTGTGGCTCACTAAAGTTGTAATTGTTTAATTTTTAATATACATAATCATGGACGGAATCGAATTTATTCCAAAATTAGTTGGAGCAGGATTAGTAGTAATCGGAGTAGGTATTGGTATCGGTAAAATCGGTGCTTCTGCTATGGAAGGTATTGCTAGACAACCTGAAGCAACTAACAAGATTCAAACAGCAATGTTGATTGCAGCAGCGCTTATTGAAGGTATTGGATTTGCTGCTTTATTTGCAGTTTAATTCAAACAAACTAAGAACAGCACGTAACGGTTGGTTGCGGCTGTTCTTAATTAAAAATTAAAGTAATTAAAAGACTATGGATAAGTTAATAGATGGTTTTTCATTAGGCCTTTTCATTTGGCAGTTAATATTTTTCTTATTAATCCTTGGTGGATTGGCTTTCTTTTGGAAGAAAATTCTGGGAGCTATTGAAACAAGAGAGTCTTCAATCAAAGATTCTCTTCAAGCTGCTGAAGAGGCAAAAGCACAGGTTGCTCAGCTTAAGTCTAGTAATGAGGATGCCTTAAGACAAGCCAAAGAAGAAAGAGATGCGATTTTGAAAGAAGCACGTGAGTTGAAGGATAAAATCGTTGCTGAGGCTAAGGACAAAGCCAACGAAGAATCTGATAGAATTGTAGCGAACGCCAGAGAGGTGATCAAGAACGAAAAGAATGCTGCTGTAGCAGAGTTGAAAAACCAGGTGGCTGCATTGTCTATCGAAATTGCAGAGAAAATTGTAAAGCAAGAATTGTCTTCTGATGATAAGCAAAAGGCTTTGGCTGACACGCTTGTTGATGACATGAACTTGAACTAATCAGCGTTATGAAAGGAAACAGAGCCGCCATAAGATACGCCAAATCTCTACTAAGTCTTGCCATTGAGCAAAAAAAGGAAGACAAAGTAAGAGAAGATATGACGTTTGTGGCTGAAACGGTTGACAATAGCAGAGATCTTGATCTCTTGCTGAAGAGCCCTATTGTAAAAAGTGATCAAAAACAACAAGTTCTTGACAAACTCTTTTCAGGCAAAATCAGTGATTTGTCAGAAGGTTTTCTTAAGATCATGACCAACAAGAAAAGAGAAGACATTTTGTCTATGGTCGCTAAAGAATACTTGACACAATACAAGCTTGAAAAGAACATTTCAAGTGCAGAAGTCATCAGCGCCGTTCCACTGTCTAAAGACGTCTTAGCTAAAGTTGAAAAGATGATTAAGGACAGCGAAAAACAAGATATTGAATTAAAGCAAACAGTAAATCCGGAGATTATTGGAGGACTGATTGTGAGAGTAGGCGACAAACAGATTGACGCCAGCATCTCAAGAAAAATAAGTGATTTAAAACAAAGATTTAGTGAAAACCCGTCGTACGTAGCGGAGAATTAAAATAATCGTTATGCCAGAAGTTAAACCAGCAGAAGTATCTGCGATTTTACGTGAACAACTAGCCGGACTTAAGTCAGAAGCCGATCTAGAAGAAGTGGGTACCGTCCTTCAAGTAGGAGATGGTATTGCCCGTATTTATGGATTGTCTAATGTACAGTCTGGGGAATTAATTCAGTTCGAGAATGGATTGAATGCCATCGTTTTGAACCTTGAAGAAGACAACGTGGGTGCCGTACTATTGGGTGCGTCTACAGATGTTAAAGAAGGTGATACAGTAAAAAGAACTGGAAGAATTGCCTCTCTTAAAGTTGGTGAAGGCATGCTAGGTCGTGTTGTGGACACCTTGGGTAATCCAATTGATGGCAAAGGTCCAATTGAAGGCGAAACTTTCGAAATGCCTTTGGAAAGAAAAGCACCTGGTGTAATCTACAGACAACCGGTAAATGAGCCACTTCAAACAGGAATTAAGTCAATCGATTCCATGATTCCAATTGGAAGAGGACAAAGGGAGTTGATTATTGGTGACCGTCAGACTGGTAAAACTACCGTGGCGATTGATACGATTATCAACCAAAAAGAATTTTACGACAGAGGCGAGCCTGTTTTCTGTATCTATGTCGCATGTGGTCAAAAAGGATCTACAGTTGCTGGATTGGTTCAGAAACTAGAAGAGGCTGGTGCAATGGCTTACACAGTGGTGGTTGCCGCAAATGCATCAGATCCTTCTCCAATGCAGTTCTATGCACCAATGGCCGGTGCTGCTGTGGGTGAGTACTTCAGAGATACTGGTAGACCAGCTTTGATTGTATTCGATGATTTGTCAAAACAAGCTGTTGCTTACCGTGAGGTATCACTTCTTTTGAGAAGACCTCCGGGACGTGAAGCTTACCCTGGTGATGTATTCTACTTGCATTCAAGAATTTTGGAGAGAGCAGCGAAAATCAATGCATCTGATGAGATTGCTCAGCAAATGAATGATTTACCAGAGTCTTTGAAAGGAAAAGTAAAAGGTGGCGGATCGTTAACAGCATTGCCAATTATTGAAACTCAGGCAGGTGATGTATCTGCATATATCCCGACCAACGTAATCTCAATTACGGATGGTCAGATTTTCTTGGAGTCTAACTTGTTTAACGCAGGTGTTCGTCCGGCGATTAACGTAGGGATCTCTGTATCACGTGTAGGTGGATCGGCTCAGATTAAATCGATGAAGAAAGTATCTGGTACTTTGAAGCTTGATCAGGCGCAATACAGAGAGCTTGAGGCCTTCGCTAAGTTTGGATCTGATTTGGATGCAGCTACCAAAGCTGTACTGGATAAAGGATCTAAGAACGTTGAAATCCTGAAGCAAAATGAAGGCTCGCCACTTCCAGTTGAAGAGCAAGTGGCCATCATTTACGTGGGAACCAAAGGATTGTTGAAACAAGTACCTGTCAATAAAGTAAAAGAATTTGAAGAAGAATTCTTGAGTATGTTGAGAAATGCGCATCAAGGGGTTTTGGATCAATTGAGAGCAGGAAAGTTAACTGACGAAATTACAAGCACTATTGAATCTGTAGCCGCTGATTTGGCTGCCAAGTATTAATACAAGATCATGGCGAATCTTAAAGAAATAAGAAACCGAATCACGACTGTAGGTTCAACCATGCAGATCACTTCAGCAATGAAGATGGTATCTGCTGCAAAGTTGAAGCGTGCTCAGGACAAGATTACTCAAATGAGACCTTATGCGGAGAAGCTGCAGGAGATTTTAGAGAACTTGAGCCAGAGTTTGGATGTTTCTGAAAACGCCTTTGGTGAGATTCGTGAGGAAAAGAATGTATTGTACGTTGCCATCACGTCTAACCGTGGTTTGTGCGGTGGGTTCAACAATAACATTAACAAATTAGCTTTGAGGTTGAGCAGAGAAGCCATTAAAAATGGAAAATCTGCTAAAGTATTAGGCGTAGGTAAGAAAGCGAACGACTACTTCAAGAACCTTGAAATTGAAAACACAGGAGATGAATTGCCTCAAAACGCAGAAGAAATCTGGAACAACTTGGATTTTTCTAATGCTGGTGATTTGGCTCAGAAGTTAATGGACTTGTTTACATCAGGGACTTACGACAAGATTGTATTGATCTATAATAAGTTCAAAAATGCAGCTGTACAGGAGGTTCAGGAAGAGCCATTCTTACCAATTCAAATGACGGCCTCTGAAGGAGACTCCAATGCGGCAGATTATATTTTTGAACCGAATAAGAACGAAATTGTTGAGAACTTGATTCCTAATTCACTGAGAACTCAACTTTACAAAGCCTTGTTAGATTCAAATGCTTCTGAGCATGGTGCACGAATGACAGCCATGCACAAAGCAACAGATAACGCCAACGAATTGCAGAAAGAACTTAAATTGAGCTACAACAAAGCAAGACAAGCGGCCATTACCGGTGAAATTCTTGAGATTGTTGGTGGAGCGGAAGCGCTCAACTCATAAGTTTCTTGCACGATTTTTGTAATCCTGACATGCTGATAGTACATCAGTATCGTCAGGATTTTTTATTTTCATACACTTATAGTGACTAAAACCGCATTTATAAAGAAGTTTGGCGTTCTGTTTCTCGGACTTGTACTGATTGCAATCAGTTACCTGCTTTATAAAAATGCACGGTCAGTCAATCAGAATTCTGCAAAAAGTCACATAGAGGAAGTTATTTCCGACAAAGAACAGAGGTCCTCTGAAATTCTGGATTTGTTCGATTTTGGTTCGTTGACTCACGACAAATTCAGATTTATTCATGGTAAATATGAAGACCTTTGGGAACAAGAAGGTGTTTTTGTTGGCGCATTTGTGAACGGTCAACTTAAATATTGGTCAGATAATAAAGTGCCCATCCTCAATAGCGATACTTTGCTTAAAAAGGACCTGAAGATAGCCAAACTGGACAACGGCTGGTATCTGGTGAATCATCAAAAGAAAGATTCCATTGATTTGGTGGCTTTAACATTGGTTAAAACGGAATACCTCTATGAAAACAAGTACTTGGAAAGTCGTTTTCATAAGGATTTTAGCTTTCCATATGAATCTACCATTACAACCGACCCGGACGCCTCTGGTATTTTGATCGACCACGGAGGAGACTATCTTTTTACCATAGTAGTGGATAAGGAAGCCGTTCAGGAAAATCCGCAAACGAGTCCTAAACTGGCGATTATTTTTACACTCGGACTTCTGTTCATTACCCTATTCCTATTCAGGTGGTCCATGGAACTCATCAGAGACCAAAAAACCTTATTTGCGGTTGTCATATTCGTTATCCCGGTATTATTATTCAGGGCGTGGACCGACTATGATTTGTCGCCATCTGTTTTATATGATTTGGAATTGTTCAGCCCGGAATTGTATGCGCACTCATCCTGGTTGCCGTCTCTGGGAGATTTCATGCTCAACATCTATACAATTTTTGTCATAGCCTACTTCTTCTACAGAACCCTAAAACTTCAATCAGACATCAGAATTAAACCGGAAGTCCTCAAGTATTTAATTGTGATTTTGGCTATTCTGGTACTGTTTTATGTTTCCTTCAGAATCAATGTGTTGCTCGAAGGAATTGTCATTAACTCCAAAATCAACTTTGGTATTAGCAACTTGTTCGAGCTAAATGCTTACAGCTTTATTGGAATTGGGGTGATCGGTCTGCTCATGTTTACTTACTTTCTACTGTGCAATATCCTGGTATTATTCGTCAATCGATCGGGAATCCGATTAAACCTTTACTATGGCATTTTCACAGTAGGTATTTTCATCCATTTTGTGCAATATCTTGTCTTCGCAGAGTTCGACCTGATGGAAGTTGTCTGGCCTACACTCATTCTATTCATTGCCGGATTGATGGGGCTGAAGAAAGACCGTAAATATACGTTTACACCGGTGGTTGGTCTACTTATCATAAACTCTCTTTTTGCCGCCCATATCATCATTAAATACAGCGAGCAAAAAGAGATCAATACCCGATTGATTTATGCTGAACACAAACTTGCCAACGATGAAAATTTAGATACCGAAATCAGATTCTCACAATTGGAAGTCGATTTGTTGAACTCAGATGTGCTTCAAACCCCATTCGACACCAGTAAAGTTTTTGATAAAGCTAAGTTCGATCACAGGTTAAAAACGGAATTCTTCACCGGTCACTGGGATCAATACGAAATATCATTCAGTTTATTTGAGAAAGACAGTTTGCCATTGGGCTTCTACACCAGTACCCCAAAAGACTATGAAGAATTAAGCGATATCAAGACCAGAAGTGGTATGCCATCATTCCATAGCAAGAACATTTTCTACATTCCTAACTATGACAACAAACTAAGTTACCTGATTCACCTAACCATTCCCGGAGATAATGCAGAACCCAGGGGGCATTTGTTTGCGGAGTTAAAATCTAAAAAACTGCCCAAAGACATTGGCTTCCCAGAGCTGTTACTGGACAAAAAGAATCGCGCCATTGACGCGCTGGCAGGGTATTCTTTTGCCAGGTATATGGACAGTTCTCTTGTTTTTAAATTGGGCCCTTACAATTACAGTATTTACGACAGGAAAATCCGGTCTTTGCTCAAAAATGATAAAAAAGATCACGTATTCTATGATGAGAATGGCTATAACCACCTGGTATACAAAGCAGGAAAGAACAATTACATTGTTTTGGGAAAGCCTAATATGAGTTTTCTGGAAAAAATAACCACATTCTCCTACCTGTTTGCGCTGTTCAGTTTGTTGGTGCTACTTTCGGTCTCCATTAAGGAAATCCATAGAATTAAGGACATTCGCCGACTCAGCTTAAAGAATAAAATTCAATTCGTATTGATTGGTTTAATTCTGGCTTGTCTGATTCTATTTGGACTGGGGACCCGATATTTCATTTCCCGTCAGTACAATGAGAAGAACAACAAGCTGATTAGCGAAAAAATCAAATCGGTCAACATTGAGGTGAAAAAGAAGCTTGGAAAGTTCGATAAGTTGTACGACGATCTAAGCTATGTCAACACACGCCTCCATAAGTTCTCTCTGGTTTTCTTTACAGACATCAGTTTCTACGATACTGATGGCAGTTTATTGGCAACGTCCCGCCATGAGATGTTTAACTCAGGATTGCTTGGCCGAAAAATGCATCCGGATGCTTTTATTGAACTGAGTGAAAACCGAAGGAGTGAGTATGTGCAAGAGGAGCGTGTTGGAGACATGCGATACTTATCGGCTTACGTGCCATTTGTAAATGATGAAGGTAAAATTCTGGGTTACCTCAATTTGCCATACTTTGCCAAACAGAATCCGCTGGAAAATGAAATTTCAAACTTCCTGGTAGCCATCATCAATATTTTTGTGGTGTTATTTGCACTGTCGATCGTTGCTGCTCTGTTCGTCTCAAATTGGGTGACCAAACCATTGAAGTTCTTACAAACGAGTGTGTCCAACATTGAACTGGGAAAAAGCAATGCCAAAATCGAATACAGTGGTCAGGATGAGATTGGTGATTTGGTGCAGGAATACAATAAAAAAGTAGCCGACCTTGAAGATGCAGCCAACCAATTGGCCAGAACGGAAAGGGAAAGTGCCTGGCGCGACATGGCTAAGCAAGTGGCTCATGAGATCAAGAATCCTCTGACACCGATGAAGCTTTCGGTACAGCATTTTCAAAGATCTTTTGACAAGGATGACCCCAATGCCAAAGAACGAATAGAGCGGTTTGCAGGAACATTAATTGAGCAAATTGAAACACTGACCACCATTGCAGATGAGTTCTCTAACTTTGCTAAAATGCCGGTTGCTCAGATGGAGGAAGTCGACCTGAATACCTTACTATCGCACTGCGTGGGCCTTTTCAACGAAACCGATTCAACAGAAATTGACTTCAAGAGTCAGGTTCCCGAATCTATGGTATACTATGATAGAGAGCATTTGGTGAGGATTTTTAACAACCTGATTAAAAATGCACTGCAAGC
>JAUILH010000178.1 GCA_030433115.1 Bacteroidia bacterium
CAAGTGAATTATAATAAAAATGGCATTTCCGATATCAGTTACGACCTTGAATATCTTGGGGCTCATTTGAGTTACGATTATCAAAATATTTGTCTGGACCTTCATGCCAAACGGCCTGTGGAACTATTAGCCCTTTTGGGTGACAATGAGGTTGAACCTTTTCTGGAAGCCTGTAACGAAAAACTAAAAGTGAATCTGGAAGAAGGATTTGCAGACATCCCTGAAGAAGATTCCGAAGAAATGAAGGAATATTATGAGGGACATGAAGTGACCATTGAAACACTGGCTGAATTCAGCATCTCGGAAGACGGTATTATCGTATATTACGACACTTTCTTTCCTCACTATGCTCGCGTCTATGAACCGAGTTCAGTGCTGTCTTTTTCGTTTGAAGAGATATCCCAATTCCTAGACCACGAAAATGAAGTTGTGAAACGCTTATTTAAAGACCAAAAGGCAATCTCATAGTTTCCTTGAAGCCACCGTGCTTGCTAATTTTTTCAAGAACCTCAACAAAGCTTCCTGATCATCCATGAGCTTTCTGCAATGCCTGATGAAACGTCTCTTATGACTTTCATGCAAAGTCTCCATGCATGTTGCAATGCCTTCCAAAGGAATATACTGTAGCTCACCACGGTAGTCTTTCACAAGGAACAACAGCGATGAATTGATTTTTGATTGGTATACGATTTTATTCAGTTCTTCTCTTGCACTCATACTTATATCTTAATAATTATGACTGAATAAATCAAGTATTGTGCCGCATTCTAATTGAAATCTAATTTGAAGCAAGAATTGTCTTGGCTACATCTATTCAGAACAATCCATACGATCGAAATAAGCCTGAATAATGGCTTGCTCTGAATTGCTGAAGGTCTCGTCAAATTGACGTTGGAGCTCATCACATTTAAGACTTACTTGCTGAATATTATTGATACAATCACACATGTCTCGAGCGGCTTTTTCCAGGTCCGGACGATCAAAGCACTCATTATCTATCAGAAAATTGGCATCAAATAATTCCATGCCTTTAGCTTCACAGTCTTTAGGACTTTGTCCGGATTCAAGACAATTGCAAAACGTCCATTCTGCAGCCTCTTTGGCCTTTTGGACATTCGCGGATTTGGGTTCAGACTGATTAGACATATTTTTGTTGGAATCAGGAGACTCAGAACTGCAAGCACCCAAGCACGTCACAATTAATACTATGATAATCCCCTTGTGCATGCCATTTAATAAGCGTACTCTGCCTGAATTTTTCGGTTCAACTTACGCACGTAATTCTCAACTAACCACTGTGCGTAGTTGTCCGTTCCATTGACACATTTTTTATACTGATGCATGCGGTGTTCAATTTCTCCTTCAAGATAACGTGCCAACATCATGGCATCATCAATGTCGTCTGAGGCATTTGATTTGACCAATTCTAAGTGATCATCAATACTCAAATCAATCACTTTTTTTGTACTCATGCCATTTTCAAGATGCTTCTTAAATACTTGTTTGATGTCAAATTCATCCAACTTAGTGATGGGAAATTTTTCTTTGATCTCAGGAGGCATTTCATATTGGTAATCCAATTCCATGATCCCCTTTTCAATCTGCAATTGTTTGTCCAAAAACTTATCCGGATCCAGGAAAACCTCATGCCAATTAATTTCATCATCCCAATAACCTAGTCTCTTGGCATTGTTACCCAGATCGATGATATTGAATTTATTTTTCTCTCCAAAAATCCTTGACCCTCTTCCTATCATTTGATGATATAGGGTGAGAGAACGTGTAGCTCTGTTCAACAAAATGGTCTCAACCGAAGGCTCATCAAAACCAGTGGTCAAAATCCCTACCGAACTTAATATGGCATTGGGCGTGTCTCGAAACCAATCCAAAGTAGATTTTCTTTCTTCCTTACTGTAAGTACTATCCAGATGTTTTACAGGATATCCCGCCTTTAAAAAGAGTTGTTCAACTGCCCTACTCGAGAGAATACCTGCATTAAAAATCAGCGTTTTTTGTCCTTCTGCAACCTCCTGATAAGCCGTTAATAATCTTTGCTGAACCACCCCGCTGCTATATACTTGTTCAATAGAACTCACGGTATAGTCTCCATGCACACCTATCTTCAAACCTTTGAGATTCACATCATAGGTATAAGTAGTCGCTTTCGAGAGGTAGCCCTTTTCAATCAGACCACTGATGCTATTCCCGACCACTAAGTGATTGTAATTGTCTTTGAGGGGTAAATTTCTGTTTGAACTCAATGGTGTTGCCGTTACACCCAAGATGTTCACTTCATCAAAATACTGGAAAATCTTTCTAAAAGAGTTGTAGTGCGCTTCATCAACAATCACCAAACCTATGTCTTCGATAAAATCAGGATCTTCACTCAATCGGTTATTCAGGGTTTCCACCATCGCCGTGAAGCACATGTATTCTTCCTGATCTTCCAATTCTTTAATCTCTGCGTTGATGATCTTGTTCTTTACACCAACAGAGTCAAGTACTTTTGCTGTTTGACGACATAATTCTATTCTATGTGTTAAAATCAGCACCTTTTTCTTTTTCTCTTCAACGCAATGTCTTGCGATTTGAGAAAATATCACAGTTTTTCCACCTCCAGTGGGTAACTGAAACAAAACATTTACATTTTGATCATAGCGGTTTAACTCGCTAATAATGGTATCAACAGCCTCTTTCTGGTAAGGATATAATTCCTGAATTTTCACGCCTCTTAAAAAAATTTGATGCGCAAAAATACCAATATTCTCACGGAAGCTCAATGTTTTCTTGATGTTTATTAACAATTCTAAACAAATAGTTTCTAGTTTTAAGGAAATGAATCGGTTGCAAAAATTGGGTCCGGGTCTCTTGTATGCAGGGGCAGCAGTTGGTGTATCTCACATAGTTCAGTCTACTCAAGCAGGTGCCAAATTTGGTTGGATTATGCTGATATTTGTTGTTTTGGCCAACGTCTTAAAGTACCCTTTCTTTGAGTTTGGTCCACGATACGCCAATGCAAGTGGTAAAAGTTTGCTGGACGGTTATAAGCAACTGGGAAATTGGTCGCTCTGGTTGTTCCTGGGGTTGACAGTGCTTACCATGTTCATCATTCAGGCAGCGGTAACGGTTGTAACAGCAGGATTAGCGGTTCCTTTATTTAATTTGAATTTGGGACCAGATGATGTCTGGGTCTTATCGGGAGGAATTCTAATTGTATGTGTTTCTATCCTCAGATTTGGTGGGTTTAAATTTCTTGACAAACTCATGAAGGTCATTATGCTGACCTTATGTATCACCACGCTGGCAGCATTTTTAGTTGCTCTGGGCAATGACATGGTTAAACCAGGGCCATTTTCAAAATTTGATTTTTCTCAGGAGTCAATGGTCTTCCTGATTTCCTTTTTAGGGTGGATGCCTGCCCCGATGGACATTTCGGTTTGGCATTCGATATGGTCTTTAAAGAAAAAGGAAGACAAGGGAAAGCAATTAGATGATCTAAAAACAGGGCTTTTCGACTTTAAAGTGGGTTACTGGGGCACCATGATTCTTGCCATGTTCTTTGTTGGTCTTGGTACTTTGATGTTATATGGGTCGGGCATTAAAATGGCACCTAATGCTGCTGGTTTTGCGAATCAGTTAATACAGATTTACACTGAAGCTTTGGGAGATTGGTCTTATTACCTCATTGCAATTGCTGCCTTCACCACCATGTTTTCTACCACATTAACCTGTTTGGATGCTTTTGGCAGAATTCTATTCAATACCATTCAAAAGATTCAGGACAAGAACGATTTACAGACTGACTATAACCGTACTATTTGGCTTTTAATAACTGCCATGGGGGCCACTTATATTCTTGGAGCGCATATGACCAATATGGGCAGTTTAGTCAAATTTATTACCATATTGTCTTTTCTGGCAGCCCCGATTATTGCCTTTTTAAACTATCGCGTTGTATTTGGTATTCTTCCGGAAAAATTTCGTCCTTCAAAAACGATTCAATACTTGTCGTGGATTGGATTGGGTTTTATGGTATTGTTAAGTATTTACTATTTGGTAGTGGCTATTTGATTCCAAATTGCTTCAAAAATTGCCTTCCTCTTTCAACTTCATCAATTTCTTCAAAGAGTCCTTTGGCAAGTCAATCAAAGTCACTTTCATTCTGAGGTGTTCATAGGGCAAAAAATTGTTGTTTTTATCTACAGGAACTGCTGCCAGAGAATCCACTACATCCATACCATGAATCACTTCACCGAACACGGTATAGCCTCCATCGAGCCAAGGTGCTCCAGGTGTTTCCAAATAGATTTTCCTGCGTACATCATTGATCTCAAAATTCTTGTCGTTTCGCTTCATCTTTCGCTCCACCTCATCCAACATTTTTTCAGTCATTTGCTGTCCTTGTACAATGTAAAACTGAGATCCATTAGACGCTTTTTCAGGATTTTCCATATCCCCCTCCCGTGCAGTTGCCACAGCACCTCTTACATGAATATGATTCTCTCTAAACTCAGCTGGGATGGTATAGCCCGGTCCGCCATCTCCTACATGCGTCATCTCTTCATCATCTTTAGAAAATGGATCTCCTCCCTGAATCATAAAATTCTCAATCACCCTATGAAAAGTGGTACTGTCATAAAACCCAGAGTCGGCCAAACGAATAAAATTGGCTCTGTGCAGTTCTGTATCTTCATACAAATAAACAAGTATGTCTCCTTTGGAGGTAGAAATTTTGACAATGTCTTTCTCTACTCCACAGGAAAATGTGAGGCAAGCCAGAAGACAAAGAAAAACGAGCTTTTGCATAGTTTTTTTATGCAATATCGCTAAAATCCTTAACGGAACATAGAGATTCCTCCGGACTGTCCTAATTTTGCCACCCAAGACACGAAGAATTCCATTCCTCCGGTTCCATTATTGGTCACTGATAAATCTGACAAGGTCAAATCATATGCAGCACCAAACGACAGACCTGCATAGTTAAATCTTGCCGTGAAGAAGGCAGCATCTCCCAACCTGTAGTAGGTTCCTAATGACATAGACACTTCATCATTAAACACGAGTCTTTGAGACCTGGGTCTAATCATATACTTAAAGTCTGAACCAATGTTTACGATTCTGTTAGGTCCTTGCAATACAACCAATGCATTCGGCACAATATTCAGCTTTGAATTAGGAATTGGAATATCCGCTCCGCCATGTATGGTATACTTCATAAGAAGCTTATCCTCTTGCCCGAGAAAAGTGACGTTTGGTCTATTGACATGTCCTACGGACACACCTCCCATTAGGTCAATGTCATCGATCCTTGAAAAGTAATACAGTCCTCCGGAAATATCGAACACCTGAAATTTATCAGTAAAACCATTCTCCCCAGATAACATGCTTTGATCAAAAGTTTCTCCATTCCACTGATTATCCCAATACAAATCAACAAAACTGACACTTCTTTGGAGCAAACCTATTCCCAAACCAAGCGATAGGTAAGCTTGTTTGTCCACTTCAATCACGTAACTTCCATTTAGCGAAAAATTGTTGGTAGTTACTTGACCATCACCAGCTTTGTCATTAAAAAAAGTAATTCCCGCTCCAAAGAAATTGTTCCCTCTTTGTGGTCTGATGGGTGCGTCAAAAGACGCCGTGATGGTCTTGTACTGGTTCGGCGTTAAACTCTTCCACTGTGTTCTAAAATTAGAAAAGAACCTCATATCTGCATTAAAAGCTCCTGCAGTTGCTGGATTAAGGTAAGTGGGCGCAGTATAAAACTGTGAGTAGTGCACATCTTGCTGCGCCCAAATAGACGTGGTCATTAGCAGAGATACCAGCGTATATAATATTTTATTCGATTTCATGGAATTACTTTGTTAGTGTCACATTACCGGTTATTTTCTGAATGTCACTTCCGAAGAATTGATATTCCACAACGTAGACGAACACACCTGTATTCACTTCTTTTCCGTTGTGCGTTCCATCCCAACCTACTGTCTGATCAGTCGATTCGAATACCTTTTGTCCATACCTGTTGTAGATTGAGAAAGTCATTCTTTCTATGCCGTTCCCTTTAACAAAGAGTACATCATTGTTACCGTCTCCATTAGGAGAAAATGCATTTGGCACGCCAATTCCTTCAACAACGTTGACATATACAATCACGTTGTCACTGCCCGAACAACCATTGGCATCAGTAACCGTAACAGTATATTCAGTTGTAATAAGCGGATTGGCATCAGGATTTAGACACACATCACATGACAAACCAATAATCGGAGACCAGACATAATTCCCTGGAGGGCCCGCAGGATTCAGAGTCGTACTCTCTCCAATCGTAATGGTTACATCCGGTCCAGCGTTCACTGTTGGTATTGAATTCACTGTAACACCAACCGTTAATGTGTCGGTTCCATTAGAATTACCGGCAACCAAGGTAACATCAAAGGTTCCGGCAACTGGGAAACAAATTTCAGTTGGATTCTGATCACTTGATGTAGATGGTGTAGCTCCATTGAATGTCCACTCCCAAGTAGTTGGTGTACCTGTAGACAAATCCATAAAATCAATACAATCTCCAGCACAAATGGTACTTGGGAAACTGAAATTAGCCACTGGCACATTACAGGTATTTACAACTACCTGAATGGTTGTATCATCCGTATCAACGCCATCACTGACCGTCAGAGTAATGTCGTAAGTACCAGCTGTATTCCAACAAACATTAGAAGGGTTCACGCCATTTGGAATTGTTGGTGCGCCAGCGCCTGGTGCCACGGTCCATGTATATGATGTCAACGGTCCATTTGAACCTTGAGTCGATCCAGAGGCATCTAAACCAATACAATCTCCAACACACAGAGTTCCCGGATTAACAAATGATGCCACAGGTTGTGCGCAGTTTGACACTACTACCTGTATGGTGGTGTCATCTGTGTCCGTTCCGTCACTCACAGTCAGAGTTATGTCATAGGTACCAGCTGTATTCCAACAAATATTAGTTGGATTCACACCATTTGGAATGGCTGGTGCGCCGGCTCCTGGTGCTACTGCCCAGGTGTAAGATATCAACGGTCCATTCGAACCTTGAGTTGAATTGGAGGCATCCAGGTCAATACAATCTCCCACACAAAGGGGACCTGGATCTAAAAATGAAGCTGTTGGTACATTACAGGTATTCACAACAATTTGTATCGTAGTATCATCCGTATCTGTTCCATCACTCACAGTTAGGGTAATGTCGTAGGTACCAGCCGTATTCCAGCATATATTGGTTGG
>JAUILH010000019.1 GCA_030433115.1 Bacteroidia bacterium
GGAGTTCTGATTTTACTCCTACTTCTAATAGGACTAGGTACTTTTGTTGGTCTGAAATACGATATGGTTAAGGGATGGTTTAGCGCAGAGGACACGGAAGCTACTGCCACTGAGAAGCCAAAAGACAATGAAGCAAACGATCAAGATGAGATGACCGATGATGAGGAGGAAGCTGATTCGGATTCAGACGAACTGAATGAAGACGCGAATATCATGAGTGAAGAGAGTGATGAGATGGAGTCAGATGTTGAAGATACTGAGGACGATTCATCAGACAATACTGAAACTGCAACGGAAACTGATACAGAGCCTGAGCCAAGCCCAGAACCTGAGCCGGTTGTAGAGCCCGATCCTGAACCAACACCACCCCCCGTTACAAGTCAGGGCTCAACCGGACAATATCATTTGATTGCAAGTGCATTCAGAAATGAAGCCAATGCGGACCAATATGTCAATGACCTTAAAGCAATGGGCTTTTCATCTGCAAGTAAACTTGGAAAAGTAAATGGCCTTTACCAAGTAGCGGCGGGGTCATATAGCACAATGTCAGATGCAAAATCTGCCCTTTCTGATGCTCGAAACAAAACGGGGAAAGGCGTTTGGATCATGAAATACTAGTTATGGGGACCATTCCTTTAATCATTGCCGGAGTCGCCAGTATCATTTCCAGTTATTTGATTGCCGACAAGTTCTATCGACAGGGTTATCCGTTCTGGAAGACTTTCATCATGGGGAGTCTTGCGCTCTTCGGCATTATTGTCATGTTCATGAGTGCCGCAGAGGGTAAAGGCAATTAAGGGGTTGGCAAGTAAAACTTGAATTCCGCAGATTTTTTAACCGGATACGCTTTTCCTGGCAGCATGTGCAGGCCACTCACTAAGGTAACCTCATTCCCCATTTTGTCAGTTTCCTTGATTGTATCCAGAAATTGGGGGGCGTAAACAAAGGTGCTGGATTTGACCATTTCGACCCCATCTTCCACAAAATAGTTCAATTCATCCGAAGGATTCTTCAACTTTAGGTTCTTAGGGTCATCAAAGAGAATAACTCGTTCGTTAAGTACCCCAATAGAATTAGACAAAGCAGCTACAGCATATATTTCCTGAGGCGTTTTTCCCTTCAGACTTGTGCCAAGCGGAATTGATGCCAACACATTGGCGGTTGCCTTATTTAAATTCACCGTTTCCTTAACAGTACCGATCAATTTGCCGTCAAAATCGTAGAAATTAACTTCCAATTTAGCACTGGCATTCTTTGTGGAATCATTTACAGCAAAGAGTACTAAAAAATCCGGATGCACTTCTTCAATGATTTGAATAGGATTCATCAGCTCCTGCATGGTCCCAAACACAGCTTTTGGATTATGATGACAATCCAAAGCGCTCCAAGACGCTCCTGGCCAACAATCATTCCCCTGCCACATTAAGGTGCCCGCACATTGAGGTTTCTTCATTCTATGTGCTAAAATGGCCTTCTCCATTGCCAATGCTTGCAATAGTTGAGACACATATGCCTTATTATTTGGCGCAACCGTTCCAAAATAGTGGGTCATTTGACGATCAATTTCATCATTCCCAATATAGCTTTTCTGACGCCCTTGTAATCCTTGATAGTCCCCATCAAAACCAGGGTCATATAACTTTAAAACATTATCTGAAGGATAACTCTGGAATCCATATTCCGATACAAATCTCCCCACGTTGTTGGCATATGCATCCATATTTTCCTTCCCATGCCACACGCCCCAATAATGAAGAGAACCGGATTTAAGATCACCATTTGGTCCCCAATTACTTAAAGGAGAGCTGTGCGTATAACTTGATGTTGAATTGTTCTTAACCGCTTCTGGTAAAATGTCCTTAAAAATGTTTTCATAAGCCGTCATCATACGCTTTTTGGTCTTCCCATTCATTTTATAGGTAGACTGCCAACCCCAGTTTTTCCAGGCAACATCAATTTCATTGTTCCCATTCCAGTGAATCATACAAGGGTGATGGGCCAATCGTTTTGTTTGATAAGTCGCCTCCGTCCTGATGCTCTCATAAAACCAGTCCTGATCAGGGTATGTAGTATTTGCAAACATAAAATCCTGCCAAACCATGATGCCCAGTTGATCACAATGCGTGTAAAAGTCTTCTCTTTCGTAAGTACCTCCACCCCACACACGAATCATATTAATGCCTGTAGTTTTCAATTTGTTAAAGAATGTCTCATAATCCGCGGAAGTTACCTGAGACAAATCAACATCCATCGGCACATAATTCACACCTCTTGCAAAAGTCTGGTAACCATTGACTTTGAAGTAGAATGATGTACCGAAATCATCAGCAGCCTGCACCAACTCCGCCTCTCTTAATCCAGTAGTAATCGTTCTGGTATCAACGACTTTTTTGTCTTGGGAGACCGTAATTTTAAAAGTGTATAAATTGGGCGCTCCCATGCCTTTTGGCCACCATTTTTTGGGGAGCACTACTTCAAAATCCACCACGCCTTTCTGATGTCCGATTTTACCTTCTCCAGATATTTCGTTTTCAGTCAGATTCTCGATTTTAACATCATAGGGGCCCTGGTGACTCATTTGGATTTCGGCACTTAATTGAGATTTGACAGCGCTCAAAGTATTCATATTAATTTTACACGATTCAATTCTAGCTTGCTCTACAAAAATCAACTTTGGAACAGTATGAATCCCCGTTGTGATGTGTTTCGGTGCAAAGTCCCAACCGAATTGATACGTTGGCTTTCTTAATACCGGACTGATTTTATGCTCTGTTTGATCATTGTCGGCAGGAAACATGAGCTCTGTTTCATCGAGCAATGTTTTGCCCAAATCTAACCAAGACATGCACCAAATTCTGATTGTGTTTTTTCCAGTTTCGAGTTTATACTGCTTCAAATCCCGTTCGAACGGCACAAAGGGTGTATGGTGCTCCCCAATCAAATTTCCATTTAAGAAGACCTTTGCATTTGCATCCAACTCTTCAATAGACAACCAAATTTGTTTACTCTGTAATTGATTTTCAGACAAATCTATGGTTGTTTCAAAGTACCACATTTTATCTTCCAGAGCAGCCATCTGACTTTCATACTCATTCGAAAATCGCTTGAATTCTTCTTTCTTAGAAACAATGGATTGCACAGAATTTGGCATCTTAACTTCAGCCACTGCAGACTCTTTATAGTCGAGCAAAGTCCATGTGTTTAATAATTCCTCAGAATTTTGGGCATGCAACTGAACAATATTACCCAGCCAAATGAGCCCCAAGAATATGCTGAACCGTTTTAACATCCTGCGCTGAAGTTAATTTAATTTTTTCATTGTTCGAATTGATCACAGTATTGGAAAAACTGCCATGAATTCGATCATGTCCAGTGGTCTCAATAAAGTCCTTCACATTGGACACATTCAATCCACTGCCTGCCAATATTGCAATTTGACTGCCAAACTTAATTTGCAGTGCTTTAATCGTGTCTGCTGCATTCACAACAGTATCCTCTCCTCCACTTGTGAGGACTTCTGTAACGCCCATATCGACCAGAGTCTGAAAGGCATTTTCTATGTCGTTTACCTCATCAATGGCTCTATGAAAAACGAAAGATTTACCCCTAGTGGCTCCTAAAATGGTCTGAAGCTGTTGAACGTTGATCACATGGTCCTTTGTTAATGCACCAAACACGAATCCTTGAACAGACTGCGATTTAAACAGCTCAATCTGTCTCAACATGATCGCCATATCCTGATCAGAATACTGAAAATGACCGCCTCTGTTCCTAATCATAATATGAATGGGGATGTTAGAAAAAGACCGAATGGCCTCCAAAAGAGAGATTTCCGGTGTTAATCCGCCTTGGAACAAATCGGCACAGAGTTCCAGACGGTCTGCACCTCCTTCGATGGCATTTTTTGCCGATTCCAAATTATCTACACAAACCTCAAGCACTATTCAATAATGATTTCATCAATAAAAATCCAGGCGTCTTCACCTGCCGCTTCATGCCAGTGAGGAACCTTACCTACGTTTTTGACTTTGAGTCGGAATTCAGATATATTCTTTTGATTGAGTTCGAAAAATTCGTCCTTAATCAATTTCCCTCTTAAGCGATGGTCGTCTTCAGAGATTAAACGTTTTTCTGTCACAGTTACACCAGAAATTGGGTCTGAATAAGACAACTCATATTCCTTGGGAAAGAAAATCCAGGAATTGGTATATTGATAGAAAGAAAAGCCAATTCTGGAAACATCTGTTGGCTCGTTCAAAGTAACTAAAATATCTATATCATTGCCCCAATAGCCCTGCCAATTTCCATCTCTGAAATTAGGTGTTCCTGTTTTACCATCAAACAAATCTCCTGCGTAATAATTATTGAATGAACCAGATGTTAAATCATAAGATATATTGACCTCCCCTTGCAGTCCCTTGTGGGCAACATAAGTTTGTTCAAATACTTCCCCAATTTGATGGTCCCCTTTCAGAGCCCTTATCAAAAGTTTTTCAGAGTATCCCTGAGGGATTGTTAGCAAGCCATCCCAAGATTCCCAATCATCTTCCACCTTTCGTTCAAGTTCGTAATTACCATTCAATTTGGCACTAATATAAATATGCCCATCTTCGGAGATTTCAGAATTCAATTCAAACGGCACTCTATCCGGACCATAATTCACCCCTTTTTTCTCCAAAAAATCATAATGCGTTTCCAGTCTTTTATAAAAATCCTTTTCATCCGTAGTGTCTGACCAGAACACCTCACTGGCAGCCAACAATCTTGGGAATACCTTTTGATCGAGCACTGATTCATTGGGAACATGTTCCGTCCACATATTCACCTCTCCTCCCTTAATCAGGCTTTGATCAAAATCATATCTGTCATCCGGCATCAGTTGAAAACTGTACAACTTTGGCACATCAATCTGATCAATGCCATAATCTAAATAGCAATGAGATGTGGGAGACATGATGACACCTCTTCCCTGCTCCGCTGCTTCCCATCCACTCTTCTGGTTACGCCATACTTGAACAATGGCACTTGAATCTAAATTCGGATTGAGGATTTCATCCCAACCAATGATCGTCTTTCCTTTGGTTTTCAGATAATCAGCCATGTGATTGATGAACCATGCTTGAAGCGCTTCAAAATCTTCCAAATCGTGTTGTTTCAGCAAGTTTTGGCAATAAGTGCTTTCTTCCCAACGCACCTTGGGAGCTTCATCTCCTCCAATGTGGACATACTGAGAAGGAAATAAGGCGCATACCTCATCCATGACATCTTCCAGGAACTGAAAAGTGGTATCTGTAGGGCAATAAATGTCTTTGAAAACGCCCCAATCTGTGGCTACTTCAAAAGGACCTTCTGTGCACGCCAGATGAGGATAAGCAGCCAGGGCAGCTTGTGAATGACCAGGCATTTCAATTTCGGGCACAACCGTCACATACCTTTCTTGTGCATAGGCGACTATTTCTTTAATATCTTCCTGGGTATAAAATCCACCATATCGATTCCCGGAAGAATCTGGTCGCCAAGCCCCTACTTCTGTCAATTTGGGGTACTTTTTGATCTCAATGCGCCATGCTTGATCTTCGGTTAAGTGCCAGTGCAGGACATTCATTTTGTAGAATGCCATCAGGTCAATGTATTTTTTGACGGTTTCTTTGGGAAAGAAATGTCGGCAACAATCAAGTAACAATCCGCGCCATTCGTATTTTGGGGAGTCTTCAATACTTATAGCAGAACAAGATAAGCCGGACAACTCCTGATTCTGATAAAGTGGCAATTTAAATAGCTGTTCAAAAGTCTTTATTGCATGGAATATGCCTTGTCGGTTTTCCGCTTGAAGTAAGATGAAGTTGTCCTCTCCGGTCACCACATATTCCGTAAAAATGAGTCTTTCGTATGGACTGACATCAGACAATAAAATGGCACTTTGGTCTTCATGCAAATCGTCTTCTCCTAAAGCGCCTTCACTGATGTGTCTGATTGAAATGGGAAAGTTGATGCTTTTCTCAAGCATATCCTTTAAAATGTATGCATCTTCTAAAAACAAGGAATCATAAATAATGATTAACTCATTCTCCAATCTAATATCCTCCGCTTCAAGAAAATTAATCTCAATGGGGTTTGGGATAATGTCTATATCATCATTTTCAATTCTAAGGTAGGTGCCGTTATTTTCACTTGACTCTTTTGTACCATCAGTTTTCTTGCCTGAACATGAACTGACTATTATGGCAATTACAATAACTATTAATCTTCCCATCTTAGTTTACTTTCGCAATCTATCATGACATTTCCATCATTGGTATACTGTGCAAAATTAAAACCATTGTACATGGAATAACCGCCTACTTGTCCGTCGATTGTTAATGCTAAAAATCCTACCTGAAGCCCTTCCACATTTTTATGAATCTTGTGAATGTGTTCTACCGCCTCTTGACACGCTTCTGTGGGCGTATAACCTTGTTTTAATAATTGTACCACAAAATGACTCCCACAAGAGCGAATAACGGCTTCACCCAATCCAGTAGCACAGGCCGCTCCTACCTCTCCATCTACATACAAACCTGCTCCAATAATAGGAGAATCTCCTACTCTGCCATGTAATTTATAAGCTGCACCACTTGTTGTGCATGCTCCTGAAAGGCGACCTTTATTATCTAAAGCCAACATACCAATGGTATCGTGGTTTTCTATGTTAATGACTGGTTTGTACTCCGATTCTTTGAGCCATTCTTTCCATTCTTTTTCTGAATCAGGGACCAGTAAATCCTCCTCAACGAATCCATTATCGAGGGCAAACTGTTTGGCACCTTCTCCAACCAACATCACGTGTGGGGTGTCTGTCATCACTTTTCTTGCAACAGAAATGGGATTCTTAATATCTCTCAGGAATGCCACTGAGCCACAATCGTAGAGTTCATTCATGATACAGGCATCTAAAGTGACATGCCCGTCTCTATCTGGTCGACCACCATAGCCTACGCTTCTCTCCATTGGATCACTTTCCGAAACTCGAACACCAGCTTCAACAGCATCCAGAGCATAGCCACTCTCACTAAGAATCTCCCAGGCCGCTTCATTAGCTTTTAAGCCATGTTTCCATGTAGAGACAACGATTGGCAACTCTTTCAGCTCATTTTCTTTAGATGTTACCGCTTCCTTTTGGGGTGTTTTACCAGTTGAAGATTCGTCGGTTCCAGCACAGGCATTAACAGCTAAACCAGCCGCACCAACACTTGCCAACTTTATAAAGTCTCTTCTTGATTTATCGGACATAAAAACAAAGTACACAAAAAAAACCACCGTACCAGAGGCAGGTGGTTTAAATTCGTTGAAAGAAGACTACTTCACATGTTTCTTTCCAAATGAGATAAGCTGTTCTCCATTTTGATAGCCCAGAGTTCTGCCCACGATTTCTCCCTTATCGTTCAATATTAATAAAGTGGGGTATGCTGTAATTTTAAAACGATTGCTCCATGAAGGACCTTCTCCTCTTTCCATATCCATCTTCACATTCACAAAATTTTCATTGAAGTAATCTGCCACTTCTTTCTTGGTGAAGGTTCTTGAAGCCATTGTTCTGCATGGTCCGCACCAAACGGCATAAGCATCAAAGAAAATATGTTTGCCTTCTTTTTTTGCTTTTGCCATAGCATCTGCCATTGATCCGTGAAAAAATTCAATCCCAGTGGTTTTGTCTACTGAGATATTTGAATCGTCATCTTTATTGTCGACGGCTTCTTTATCCGGTTCATTCATATCTCCGGTTGGAATTGCAGGTGTTGCGCAAGCCGTTCCCAGCATGAACGTGCAAAATAAAAATGTACTGCTTATTATATGTTTCATCATTGTCCTTATTATTTATTCAAAACTATGCAATTTTCAAGCCACGCGTTGTCCGTCATGCGACAATAAGTAGCGTATGATTGTTAAAGAATGTTAAGTCAGAATTTGATTTCCAGGACATATTTGCCCTTACCATAGCTGATGGTTCTCATGTCGCTTTTCACCTGAATCCTGTGTTTATCAATCTGAGTGATGTAGGGAAAATCCGATTTAAAACTTTTGATTTTTCGTTCAAATTCTATGATTCCATTGTATCCAAATAGTTCTCCATACATCTCGAAATCACCATTGGAATCTACCTCATCAAACTCCTGAACCAGTGTAAACGTATTCCCGGTCATTTGTACATCAAACCAACTATCTGTACTATCCACTTCTTGCCTGGAAAGTGGAATCAAAAAATACTCCAAAGAATCTACGTCAGACACGTCAAATTGAACCGAGTAAATACCATTCTTTTTTTCCTTTTTGAAGTTGGATACCAATGAAGATGTTTTATGGACATGGTACCTATCAATGAATTCTTCAAATTCGGCAAGATCTTCTGAATCTTCACCTTCTATCTTATTTGAAATTTCCAGATGCGCGGACCCGTCTTTCTTAATGAGAATATATTGAGTACAGCTGCTGAGCAAAGACAATACAAGCAGTACGCTTAAAATTTTAATTCTCTTCATAACACTTTGCTTACAATAATTGGGCAAAACTAAACCGAATGATTAACTTTGGGAAAATTTTTAATGAATTACGATGAAGGCACCAGAGGCTAACCAATTAATAGTGAAGATTCAGAAGACTTTAACCAAAGAGTTGGATGTAGATAAAGTGGTAAAAATGCTTAAAGATTTGAGACCATTTGCCTTAGAGGAGGAAGATCCATTGGTGACCAAAGTAATTCGTTTGTCTTATGAGCACATTGCTGAGAACGAATCTTTTCAGTTCATGGCTGGCTCTGAAGAAGATGAAGAAGGAGAGGAAATTGCAGTTGAGCCAGGAGAAGATCATGACAACCTAAACTACCTTTTGGATTTGCTCAAAAACTCTCACAACAAATTCAACAGAGAAGAAATCAAAGAGTTCAGAACTCAATTAAAGGAGTACTAGTCACTGGTGAAGCTTGAACCAGGAAATTACGCCGTGATTTTCACGTCTACTAGAACGGACGTAGACACGGATTATCTTGAAACTTTTGAGCACCTGATGTCTCTTGCCAAAGAGATTGATGGTTTTTTGGGAATCGAGTCTGCTAGAAAAGGCCTGGGTATCACAGTATCATATTGGCGCGATAAAGAAAGTATTGAGCTCTGGCGACGAAACGCCGATCACGTCATTGCAAAAAACAGGGGCAGACAAGATTGGTACAAATCCTACACCTCCATTATTTCAAAAATTGAACATTGCAGTGGCTTTGAGAAGTAGACATTTTTCGTTCTGCCTTACCTAAAAACCAAATGGGTAACAGCCCTACTTTTGGACATTGATTTCGATCAGTTGATCCATTTTTTCAAACCAAAACGCTCATTCTTCGCTACAACTCAAAAACGCGAATTATGAGGATTTTATGTGTCACCTTTTTGATCTTGATGGTTTCCAGGGGAACTGGACAGGACAAAGCTTTGTTAGCTCAAAGCAACTATACACCCACGAGCAGTGTGTATTTGAACCCATCTTCTATGAGTGACGCCAAAACATGGTTAGATATTAATTTGGTGGGAGTTGGTGCAATGGCACATAATAATTATCTGTACATTCCAAACAGTCATTTAAGTTCTCTTCTGACCTCACAAACAGTTACTGTTAGAGACCGTTTCAATTCAAGAAACAACCAGGCAGCCATCACATCTTTTGTGCAAGGACCTGGTTTTGCCCTGCAAATTGGGGATCACGCTTTTGGGATCAACACGAGTATCAGAAGCTATACCAATGCCAATAGAATTCCATCAGAACTGTCTAAATTAATTTATGAAGACCTCAATTACACGACTCTTCAAAACCAGAATTATACCGTTAAAAATGGAACCGTCGATCACATGACCTGGGGGGAAGTTGGTTTCAGTTATTCCAAAATCATTTACAAAAACGGTGTAGATTTTATCTCTCTTGGCGGAACTGTGAAAAGACTGTATGGTTATGGCAGTGGCGGATTAAAGATTAATGACATGAGTTATACCGTGACCAATGACAGCACCTTCAACGTATCTAATTTTGACGGCGCCATTTACTACTCTAAACCCACAATTGACTTTCCTGGAAAAATCCAGAATAAGGGTTGGGGAATGGATATTGGCTTTACTTATAAGCGCATGCTCAGCCCTGTAACAGGGTATACACCTCATTCCAAAAGCTCCAACTGTGAGCAAAAAGACTATCTATTCAAATTTGGGGCGTCTTTGCTGGATTTTGGAGCGATTAAATTTGACCATCAAACCATTTATAGAACCTACAATTCAGGTCAGGGAGAATTGCCTTTAGAAGCAGAAGCTGATTTTGAGAGTGTAGCAGCCAATACAGATGCTTTGGTCACTGAAACAGGCAACTCAAACGATAAAACTAAATATTTACAACATCTACCAACGAGTTTGTCTGTGCAATTTGATTACAATTTAGGCCGTGGATTTTATGCCAATGCCTCTATTATTCAGAGTGCTTTACCGAGCCGATTAACCGGTGTAATTCGTCCTAACACGCTCTCAGTGGGCATTAGGTATGCATCAAAATGGTTGGAATTTGGGATTCCTGTGACCTTATATGATTACAGATATCCGACAGTGGGTTTAATGGTGCGTTTATACAATGTGACTGTTGGAACGGATCACCTTATACCCTTTATTGCGAAAAGTGATATTTACAGAGGTGACATTTATGCCAGTGTGAAGATTCCGTTTTATAAAAGTCCGCAGTGCAGAGATAAACGTGGCGGAGGTAATAGAGGCTCTAAAAACAAGAAAAACTCTGATTACAAGGGTGGGTTGATTGATTGTCCTAGTTTTTAAGTGTCTCTCTACTCCTCCTTCTTAGCCCCCATTTTCTCTATAGTCCCACCCAAAGTTTTGGTCTTCAACTCTTCAGGATTGCCTCTGTAGGTAATTCTCCCGCCTGCAGTTACTTTGGCATCTAGTTTCTTAACCGGTAATACAAAAATCTCCCCGCCAGCTTTGATTTTGGCGACTACATTTTGCGCTTCCAGATTCATGGCAGCAATGGTACCTCCTGTATTCACATTGGCTTCCAGGTTGTTCGCAAATCCCTCCAAGGCGATTCTCCCGCCTTGGGAAACAGTCGCCTCAACGGAACCACAATCCAGATAAAAGAAAAGATGCCCACCAGCTTGAGCATTTAACTCGATTTTACTGATTTCCAAAGACTCTTTACTCTTCAATGTGATATTGGCATTACCAAACGCTTTCACATCCGATAGTGACTCAAGATTCAAGTACACATCAACCTGCACGGGATGTTCCTTGAAATCGCCCTTTTTGATGGACAATTTTAAATCCAGTCCATCCAGGTCAACATCCAGGTTATTGAAATCCATTTTTATGTCGTTAGACGCCACTACCTTAAATTCTTCATCACTATGAATGATATTCACATCAATGTACCCCGTTACTTTAAGCGTATTGAATTCGGAAAGTTCGAAAGTTTTTTTATTCTGACTTTGTGCTCCAAAAGCGAATAACAGGAGCAATGCTAAAATTGTAGGTTTCATAGTTCTAGTTCTCATGTGGAAACACCTGATTTGTCATGCTCATAGCGTCCACAAATTCGTCCTCCTTTATACCAACATTAATGCCATTTTCGTTGAAATATGCCAACATGACCTCTGTAGCCATATTACCAGTTAAATCATCTTTTGCCATAGGACAGCCTCCAAAACCTTTGATGGCACCGTCGAACCGTCTGCAGCCAGCATTATAAGCCGCTTCTACTTTTTCTTTGATGGTATGAGGAGTTGAATGAAGGTGCGCTCCTATCTGCATGTTGTCAAACTCAGGAATAATGGTAGAAAACATATTGGTAATGATCTCCGGATTGGACACACCGATGGTATCCGACAGCGCCACTACCTCAACATCTAGTTTTTTATGCAATTTCTCGGTCCATTGAGCTGCAATATCGGCATCCCATGGATCGTCATAAGGATTTCCAAATGCCATTGAGATGTATACTACCAGGGTTTTACCCGATTTTTTGCAAATGTTCTGAATCTCCTCTACCCGACTCAATGACGCTTCTATGGTAGAATTGGTATTTCTCATTTGGAAGGTTTCTGAAATAGAAAATGGGAAACCCAAATAGTCAATTTCTTCAAATTGAGATGCATCATTGGCCCCACGCACATTGGCCACAATAGCCAGTAATTTAGATTGCGTCTCTGATAAATCCAGTTTTGACAGAACCTCTGCGGTATCTCTCATTTGTGGAATGGCTTTGGGAGATACAAAACTTCCAAAATCGATGGTGTCGAAACCAACTTTTAAAAGCTGATTGATATAGTTTGCTTTTACATGCGTTTCGATGAAATCATGGAGTCCCTGCATGGCATCTCGGGGACATTCAATAAGTGACAATTTTTGATCCATATCTCAAAGTTAGGAGATTATAAGATAGGACATCAAAATATTATTGGAACTTCTGAAACTTATGCCATAGACCTATTGATTCTCTTAACCAGTTTTGGTCCTTCGTAAACAAAACCTGTATATACCTGAACCAGGTCCGCTCCAGCTTCAATCTTTTCTTGGGCGTCTTCAGCAGAATGAATTCCACCCACACCAATAATGGCAAAGCTTTTATTCGATTTATCTGCTAGATAGCGAATAACCTCTGTTGATCTTCTAGCCAATGGTTTTCCGCTCAAGCCACCATTTCCGATGGCTTCAATTCTAGACTGATTGGTTTTCAAATTAGACCGATCTGTAGCAGTGTTTGTGGAAATCACACCCGCTATTTTTGTAGTATTGATGATTTCAATGACTTCATCCAGTTGTTCGTTAGACCTATCCGGACCAATCTTCAGTAAAATGGGGCGTTCTTTTCCAAGATCTATGGACAATTGTTTCAAATCGTTTAACAAAGCGATCAAATAGTTCTTGTCGTTCAATTTTTGGGTACTTCCCACATTGGGACAACTCACGTTCAGTACAAAATAATCTACGTAAGGATGCAGTTTCTTAAGGACGTATTCGTAATCTGCCTGCGCGTCATCATTGTCGGTGGCTGTATTCTTTCCCAAATTGCCGCCAACAATGATTTTGGTCTTCCGATTTTTCAATCTTTTGGCAATCACATCCGCCCCATCATTGTTGAAGCCCATTCTATTAATAAGTGCTTCATCTTCCGGAAGTCTGAAGAGTCTCTTTTTAGGATTGCCTCTCTGAGGTTTCGGGGTAACCGTTCCCAATTCAACAAACCCAAATCCGAGATATTCCAATTGATTGAGCAATAGCGCATTTTTATCGAATCCAGCGGCCAAACCAACCGGGTTTCTAAATTTGAGCCCGAATAACTCGCGTTCCAAAGACTTATTTTTAACCGTATTGGTCGCCCCTGTCAGGTGCTTAATCCCGGGAATTGCCAGCCAAACTCTTAAAAATTTAAAAACGAAATGGTGAATTTTTTCGGGATCGAAAAGAAAGAAAATGGGTTTGATCAGATACTTATACATGTCTGGAAGACAAAGGTAAGGACTTTTTGGTTACCTTAATTGCTCGATTTTCTCCTTTCGATCTGATGGATTCCGATTATACTGAAATACTACAACTCAATGAATTGTGGGTGAAACACAAAGTGATGACAAAAACGGACAGGACTCAGTTTCTTGGTGGATTGAGCTATTACCCTCTGGTTAATTTTGAATTGTCTGGTCAAAAATTTGCGCTTTTTGTGGATGATGAGTATGAGGATTTGAGGTATAACTACCCCTTACTCAATTTTTGTCTTGTACTGAGGGAGCTTGAGGGATACGCTTACACCTCTGATTATCCGGTTTGGTGTCAGGAAAGATTTCTAGATGTGTCTGACGAATCCATCAAGTTGGCTTTCGACAATTTAGCAGAAGTATTTCAAGGAGTTGAAAAGGTCCTGGGAAAGATTGACAGTTTTGTATCGGACTATGATTTTGAATTGAATGCTGGTGCTGCGCAAAGATTGAGACGAGGAGCTTAGGGAACCAACAACCAGACTCTTTCGTCGTGCCTCCTCTGAGTGACGGTTGTTGGATTTGGGACGAGCTACTTTAATGGCACTTATTACACGCAGTGCCTTCGCTAGCGCTTCTGATAACACCTAGGCTGAAACTTCAGCGCAAGCCTACACACGGACACCTATAACGCACACATCATCTAACTGCTCAAAATCGGATTTCCAGGTATTGAACACGGATACCAGTTCATCCTTTTGACCATCGATCGACAATTCATGCGTATCAATTAACAAACGCTTCAAGTTAGCATATTTAAACTTCTTACCCCCTTTTTTGTGCGGACTGTTTGGATCATTGCCAAATTGGTCTGCGTAGCCATCAGAGAATAAAAATAAGCGATCACCTTTTTCAACTTCAAAGGTATGGTTAGTGAAAGGTTTGATATCATCGTACGGACCAATGGGTTGTTTGTCTGCCTTGATTTCGAACAAATTTAAATGCCCGTTCGATTTATTGGGCAATAACTTGTCGTGGTTGGTGTCAATTTCTGGTCTTTCAGAGACAATCCAAAGTGGGTTATTGGCGCCCGAGTAGCTTAACGTGTTACCAGATAAGGCGCAAAGTGCAATGTCCATTCCATCTCGAACGGCTTCTCCTCCCTTTTGATCAAATGTGTCAATCACACTTTCATTTAGTTTGTCCAAAATAGTTGAAGGGGACGTGCAATTGAATTCTTTAACAGCTCTGTTCAAACCATTGTGCCCTACCATAGACACCATGGCACCCGGCACACCATGCCCTGTGCAGTCCACGGCAGCAAAGAAAACGGTCTCTTCCTTTTGAAACATCCAATAGAAATCACCGCTTACAATGTCTTTGGGCTGGAAAAAGACAAACGAATTGGGTAAACACGATTGAATAAATGCGGGCGTGGGTAAAATAGCAGTTTGTAATCGTTTGGCGTAGGTAATCGAATCAACGATATCCTGATTTTTTTCTTCAATGATGATCTTTTGATCCTCTATCTCATCCTTTTGAGACATGATAGCAATATTTTGTTCTGCCAATTGCGCATTGGCTTTCTTTTTCTGCCTGTACCCACGTAAAATAAAGAATGCCAAACCAAGTAAGAGGAGTAAGCCCAATACCGCTGCGGTTAACAACTGCCCTTGCCGTTTATTCTTCTCTTCATTGAGTCGATCCCGGTCCGCAGCCTTTTGACGTTCTGCCAGTGCTTCTGCCGCCTGAAGTTCCTTATCTTTATTCAACAAATCTATCTCCTGAGCTTTCCGTTCATTTTCCAATTTAACTTGTTCACTCACCATGAGTGCCTTGGATTTTTCGAGTTCCGCTTTTTCCTTGAGTGCCTCTTCATTCTTTTTTGCAAGCGCCAAAAGTTTGATGGCCTGTGCCTGACGAATGGCTTCTTCCTGAGATTTAAGAATCTCCATTTGATTGAGTTCGTTTTGCTTATTGAGGAGTGCAATTTCTTTCTCCTTCTTTTCGGCTTCAAACCTTGCAGACATTTTTGACACAGATTCTGCATACTCTGACTTATAGAGGGTGTCTTTATACGTTCCATAATAAGACATATATATGGCGGAATTTTTGTAGTTTTTTTTGTAAAAATGGAGTTCTCCTAATCTTTTAGACGACTTAGAAAGTATGTCGAGATGAAGGGTTTTAACGCCCATACTATAGGAGGAATCCAAATAGCTCATTGCCAAACTGGTGTCCTTATCAAAATCAAGGTAGTCTGTGGCAATATCATAGTACAAATCGCCCAGTAGACGATGGTCATTGACCTGCCTGGCATATTTCAGTGATTTGAATAAGTATTTATTGATGTCCTCCCTACTGCCTCCCGAATTTGAAATGTGTTGTGACATTTGCTGATAGCCTACTGCCAAACCGCTGATATCTCCCAGTTCTTCTTTAATATTGATAGACTCTTGCAAGACCGCCATTTGTTCTTCATAGGGCGCATTTTGACTCTGCAATGCCCGAACGTAGTTATTGATAACCGTTGCTTTTGATTTTTTATCCTTAATCTGGTCTTTTAAAGCATAAGATTGCTCATAAAAATCTACGGCCTTTGGCATATCTCCCATTTTAACATAGAGCCCCCCCAGGTGACTCAAAGTCATGGCCTTGTTGTCAATCAAATTTCTCTGTTCGTACAATTTCAATGCATCCAGATACATTTCCAGGGCTTTGTCAAACTTGGATTGATTGTAATAAATGATTCCCAGACTGCTAATACAGGCTTCAATTCCGTCAATAGCTCCAATGGCTTTATTAATATCATAGGCTTTTTCAACATACGTTTGGGCCTTCTGATAATTTCCGGTGATATCGTATGCAATGCCAACCAATCTAAGCGCATATGCCTGGTTGTACTGATCTCCTATTTCCTTCGCTGAATTGGCTGACTTGAGGGAATAATCCAGAAACTTTTCTGAATCCTTACCATAATATTCAAAAGCAATATTCCTAAGTATCACAGGTTTTAAAGATGCCCTGGCCGTGTCTAAACTCCTAATCATTTCATCAGCACGAGTTTGTCCCAGGACGTGACTGCCCAGAATACAAAATACCGTTATGATCAAAATTTGTTTCAACATACCCATCTACACCCCCAATCAAACTTGGTTCAAGATGTGAAATAATGTAAAAAAACCGGACTGGGGAATTATTATCTGGTCAAAGACGTTTTTTATCTGGTCACTAAGCTTGAATTCCGATAAAGCAGATGTCGTCAATCTGTTCATAGTCTTTTTTCCATTCCGCCATCACTTCCTGCATTTTTTGTCTCTGCGCCTCCATAGGAATGTCTTGCATGCCAAGCAATAATATTTTAAGCGTGCTGTACTTAAACTTCTTCCCCTTGGCTCCTCCAAATTGATCGGCGTATCCGTCAGAAAACGTGTAAACCGAATCTCCCTCATTCAAAAGGATTTTATGGTTTGAGAAAGGCACACGGTCTTCATAGGCGCCAATGGGTTGCTTGTTGGCTTTAATCTCAAACAACTTGTAGTCTCCTTCCTGCCGATTTGGTTCGATTGACTCTGCTCCAATGGACAAAGTATCTCTTTTAGATACGATCCACAGCGGATTATTGGCGCCAGCAAATTCCAATTCCCTTTTTTCAGGGTCAAACTTACACAAAGCTATGTCCATTCCATCCTTGACACCTTCTTCACTTTGGCTAAAAGTTTCCTCTACCAAATCATTGATCGTGTCCAGAATTTCGGAAGGTTTGGTTTTACCAAATTCCTTCACTGCTCTGTTCAAAGCATTGTGTCCTACCATAGACACCATGGCTCCGGGCACACCATGACCTGTACAATCTGCAACAGCATAAAGTACGCCATCTTTGGTGGGTTGCATCCAGTAGAAATCGCCGCTCACTATGTCCTTTGGCATAAATAGAATGAAAGATTCGTTGAGATTTTCTTTCACCAATTTTTTAGGAGGCAGAATGGCTTCCTGGAGTCTTTTTGCGTAAGTAATGGAATCTAAAATGTCTTTATTCTTTTCCTCGATAATTTCCTTCTGAAAAGTAATTTCTTCATTCTGTTGGGTGATTTCATCGTTCTTAGATTGAAGAACCAAATTGGCTTTCTTTCTTTGTTGAGAGGATCTGATCACGAAGAACACAACCAATAATACAGCGATTAAAATGGCTGCGAATAGCCAGAACTGAGCCTTTCTGTCGGCATTAGCCTTGTCTTTCTCAGCTGCAGCTCGGTTTTTCTCAAGAATGGCATTTTCTTCAGATTGCTGAGAGAGCGCCAATGAATCCTCAATTTGCTGCGTTTCGTAAACTGTTCTCATTTCGGCAATTTGATTTGTCATATCTGAGGTAAACAGTGAATCTTTCAGGTCGACATACTTCCAAAGAACTTCATTGGATTCTTTATACATTCCTAAACCTTTGTATACGTTTGATAAGGTGTGATAAGAATCCATTAAGTATAAATTATTATCCATTTCCTTTCTGATGTTGTAGGATTTCTCAATGTATTCACGTGCCTTTTGATACTGACCACTTTCCTCATAAATCACCCCAATATTGTGTGCTAAACCAGCTACTTGAGCAGGGTTATTCTGCTGTTCATAAATATTATAAGATTCCAGATAATACTTTAGGGCATTCTCATCATCGTCAAACTTCTTGTATACATTTCCTATGGATAGCAGCACGCCTGCTTTTCTACCTGGGTTTTGCTGTTGTTCAATGATTTCAAGTTGTTTGTTATGGTAGTACAAGCTGGAATCTTTTTGACTCCTGGCCAAATAGTAGGTTCCATATTGCCCATAAATTGACGCCATGAGCATGATATTTTTACCAGTACTCTCTTCGAATTCATGTGCCCGTCTGATAAAGTATAGTTGTTGCACCGTGTCTTTCATCTTTCCATAAATGCCGGAAATATTGATGTACGATAAACTTAACTGTTGATTCTCTTTTTTACCTTTTCTAAGATCGAGTACTTCCAAATGCAATTTGAGCGACTCATCGTATTTACTTTCACTATTGTAGGCCAGAGCCAGATACTCTTTTGCACTGACAATGCCATTGGTATCCTCAACCGCCTGATAACACTTTGTAGCTTCATCAATTGACCAACGCAAACTATCCAGATCTTCCAAACTTGAATAAACACTTGCCATATTGATGTATGCGTGTCCGGTATTAAGTGTGTCATTGATTTCTTCAAATGCCTTAACACTTTTGCGGAAGGCTGCCAGGGCTGGGGCCAACTCTCCGAACTTATATTTAATGATCGCAGAATTCATAAGGACTCCGGGAAGGGCAGCTCCCCAGTCTTCTCCTTTCTCAGCTTGCATAGCTTTTGCTGACTTATCAAAACTCTCTCCGGATCCCTTGTAATCTCCAATACGATATTGATAACCACCGTATGATTTGTGAAACAGACCATAGGCGTAATTGGAATTTAATCGTTGGGCAAAAGCCATATTGACTTCATGCTGTTTTTCTGCTGCTTCTCTATTTCCCGCTTTTGCAGCCCGGTTAAATTTACTATTAAGAAAATCTGCGTAATACTTTATGTCAGAGTTTTGAAAGTCCTTGTCTATTTTTTCTGAAAGCGCTTGTTGTTTTGACGTTTCTTCAAGCTTAGCGTATATATTGTACAACGCAGCAGCTGACTTCAACAGATATTCCTGGTTCTCAAGATCGGCAAATGACTGGTACGCTTCTTCCAAATAAGCTCCATAGGTCTCCGGTTGTTTTTTGTAATGCTTTTTAGCCAACCAATATTTGGCCAGAGCCACTTTTTCAGTTTTAGCATTGGAATCAACAATCCGATTGAGTTCAGCCTCAGAAGATTTGGACAAGTTCTGAGTAAACCCAATAAGGGAGAGACAACACAGCAATAACGTAATTAAAATATTTTTCATGGCTCAAGATATGAGCCCAAAATAAGGCTTTTAATCCTTAAAGCAAACGTATAGATTCTCGTTCTTTTGAATCCTATAGCGTTCAACCATCTCCGGACCTATCTCGTCCTGCAGTCGAACATTCTCAACCCTAAAGCCAGCTGCTTCCAGTTTTTTGGGGTAATCCAGTCCAAACAAACGCACATGATCCTTTTGCCAGAAATGCTTTTCCCTTTCTTCGGGAGAGGTGATACTGGGATCCTCATAAGTCTCTTCTCTATTGGTATCCTGAGGCACCTGAAAGATTCCCCAACCACCTGATTTCATTACTCTATGCAACTCTGTCATACATTGATGGGCATCTTCTACGTGTTCCAATACATGATTGCAAAAAATGACATCAAACGAATTGTCTTCAAGCGGAATGTTGTGTAAGTCGAAATGGATATCTGCAATCGGCGACTCAATATCACCAGTCGTATAATCCAGGTTTTTCATTTCCTTGAAGGTCTTATGAAAACACTGTTCTGGTGCCATATGCAGCATCTTTAATTCAGCTTCAAAAAAATTGGTTTTGTGATTAAGGTAGTACCACAAAAGTCTGTGTCTCTCCAAACTGAGACAATAAGGACATAGCACATTATCGCGCGCAGCTACTTTGGAACCGTAGGACAGAAATTTTCTGAACTTTTTCTCGCAGACAGTGCACTCCACCTTGTTTCCTTTATAAACAACAGGAGCCACTCTCTTGAATAAGTAGCTCATCCTAATTAATAAAGGACGGGGTAATGTATTGAGCAACCAGCTATATAATTTCTTCATAAGTTAATGCTGAGGCAAAACTATAACTTTTCTGATCAACACAACTTGACTAAAGCCTCTACTGCCATTTTAATGTTCTCTCTTACTTCCAAAAGACTCGCTTCCATCATGTAGCATGGTGCACTGATGATCTTATTGGCCTCATCAACATGAATTTCTTTGACTGAGGATAAATGGTTGGTGGCTCCGGTGGCTTCCATTCCAGCGCCAATTGCTCCAATATCGTATGGCGACTTCTCCTCAGTGGTTCCAACACTTAGTTCTGCTTGAATAGTTGAGCCTTGAAGTGCCTTAGCAACGACAGTCGGTCCCATGCACAACGCGCAGATGGGCTTTTTGGCATCTGTGAAACTTAAAATAGCGCTTTTAACGTCTTCGTTGATCTCGGAATCTGGTCCGGAAAATGCCCAGGTTGTCAAATTCTTAGCAGCTCCAAACCCTCCTGGTATCATTAAACCATCTGCATCATTGGCAGACAATTCCTTTAGGTCCAAAATATTGCCACGTGCAATTCTTGCAGCTTCAACCAAACAATTTCTGGTTTCATCCATCTCTTCTCCATTGATATGGTTGACCACATGGTGTTGATTGATATTGGGTGCATAACACTGGTACGAGACGCTATTTTCTTCCAATGCCAATAAACTCAAAACACTTTCGTGAATTTCTGAACCGTCATATACACCACTACCAGAAAGGATTACAGCTATTTTCATAAACTTAATTTTTCATTAAAAATAAAAAAAAATGAGCGCCCTGTAACTTTTCAGTAACTCAGCTGTTCTACTATTGAAACAACAGCCCAATTACAATACCATGAAGGCACCCGATGATAATATTAGTATGTTCTTTTCCCTGTTTTGACCTTTTTATTTTCCTTGCTAAGACATTATCGGGTGCTGGATTGGTGTTAAAATCTGTTAATTTTTTGGACTTCACACAACATTTTTAATTCTGCTGCGTATATAATAGTAACTATATAGCAGTAGTTTTTTCATGGTAGTAAGTAGTGAAGTCCCCGCGCAAGTGGGGGCTTTTCTTATATTAGCGTAGTGAGTAAATCGATCATCATAAGTTTAATCCTCTGTTTTTCAGTTAATCACTGCTATTCTCAGGATGACTCCTTGTCCTATTATTTTGATGACAACAATCTGTCTACAGCCAAAAATCTGATAAAATTTAATGCAACAGCTGCCCTGGCTGGTGATTTTGGCTTGTCGTATGAGCGTGTGGTATCCGATTTATTATCGTTTGAAGCGGGCTTTTCAATGTGGCAAGGTGGTTTGTTCTTTTATCCTTCGATAGATTACCCTGGTGACATTCCTGAAGATATGTTGACACCAAGTTTTTTCTTTCAAACCAGATTCTATTACACGTTTCTGGGTCTGGTTGATGCCCCCAGTGGCTTGTACAATTCATTTATGTATCGCAGAAGGCAAGTGGATTACACATCCGAACCTAGCGCTTACTACGATGAAGTAGTTTCCAATGAAGTAATCTATCATGTTGGTTATCAATGGTTGAATGGCGCCAGGTTTGCAATTGATACTTTTGTGGGAATTGGCGTTGGCTTTATGGATTACACGCTAAAAAATCCTGGATCATCTAATTTCGTTGGGGTTTCCCATGAATTTATGATTAATTTGGGAACAAAATTTGCATATAGATTTTAATATGAAATACATCATTCTAGTACTTGGCTTCTTGGGCATTGGATACTTAAACGCTCAGGGAGATACTTCCATTCCGGCAGAACTTACCTGGGGCAATAGCTTCAAAGAGAAAAAAAGAGCTCAAATGTTGGGCATTGTTGGCAAAACGGAGGATGCTTACTACACGTTAAATTTCACCCGAGGGAAGTACACGCTGAATAAAATGGATAAGGGATTATCTCCTCTGGAAAAATACCCTCTTAACATGCAATTTGAAGGCAAGAAAATGAGCTTTGAGGGCATTGCTCAAGTGAACGATCAGTTCTTTTTGCTCAGTTCATTTTCTAACCAAAAATTGAAGAAGAACTTTTTGTTCGTTCAAAAAATATCTGCTTCAAATCCAACAAATGCCACTCAACTCACTAAAGTAGCGGAAATCTCATTTGCTAAAAGGCGATTTACTGGCTCTTTTGGCTATCATGTTTCGGATGACAGTTCAAAAATTTTGATTTACTATGCCCAACCTTATGTGAAAGATGGTCCTGAAAAATTTGGTTTCTCTGTTTACGATACTGACCTCAACCTAATCTGGAATAAAGACATTTCGCTGCCATTTAGTGAAGATTTGTTTTCTGTTAAGGGCTACCGTGTGGCCAATAATGGAGACGTTTACATATCCGGAAGGGAGTTCAAAAACAAACTTAAATCAAAAGACCGAGATGGCAGTCCCAATTATGTATACCACATTTTGAGCTACACCGATAATGGTGAACACGTGAAGGACTATGAGATTGATTTGGACGATAAGTTCATAACGGATCTTCAATTTGCACTCGACAATGAAAAATCACTACGTTGCGGAGGTTTCTATGGCGAAAATTCAGGCGCCGGTATTAAGGGGACATTTTACATCACCATTGATTTGGAGACCAAACGTACTATGACGAGTAATTTCAAAGCTTTTCCTGAAGATTTTATTACGCAGGGATGGTCTCAAAGATCCATTAAAAAAGCCAAAAAGAAAGAAGCTAAAAAAGGGAAAGCCATTGAAATGTACCAGTACGACATGAGAGACTTTATTTTGAAAGATGACGGCGGCATTATTATGTTGGCGGAGCAATACTATGTCCACGTTGTTACTACCACCACTTATGATGCTCAAGGGCGACCAACTACCCGCACAACCTATCACTATTACTATAATGACATTATTGCGGTGAATATTGATGCCAATGGCAATATTGAATGGCAAACTAAAATTGACAAATACCAACACTCTACTAACGATGGCGGCTATTTTTCCAGTTTTACTACAGCAGTTGTTGACGACAAAATCTACATTGTGTATAACGAAAATGCAAGACTATATTATACCAAAGAACAGTTGAAAGCGTTGAGCAGAAAAGAGAAAAAAGCCTACTTCACCCTACTGGTAGAACTCAACTCGGATGGAGAGTACAAAAAAACACCCTTGTTCAACACGAAGGAAAATGAAGTAGCTACGCGTCCTAAAGCCAGTTTACAAACCGGAGACAGGGAGCTGGTACTTTATGGGAAGTGGTATAAGAAGCAGCGATTTGCTAAGTTGAGTTTTTGATATTCTTTTTAGCTAAAACATCTTTCTAATTTTCAAGGTACGATTCTAGCTGACTTTTTAAATCAATCAAATTCCTGGCAAGTTTTTCAAGGTCTTTATTATTATAGGAATCTAAAGTATGTTCAATAGGGTCCTTGATTAACTCTCCATTATCATTGGCTGCTCCCTTTAAGGTCAAATTATACCTTATTGTTTGCCATTGATCACTAAGGTCATCCGGAAATGCGCGCTCATCATATAATACGGGAAGGAGATCCATTCTGGCCTCATGAAATCTTGACTTGATTGGTCCATGATTGAATGTAAGGGCGTCTTCAAACAACTGAAGTTTTTCTAAGGTCCAAAAGTATCTGTTAGAGTCAACACTGTTCATTGATATTGTTTTTTGTTTCTTAATAAGATAAGAAATTTGACAACCAAAATCAATCAATAATTATGAACATTTGAGGTCGTTTTGATAGTACTTCAATAAAAAAACAGTTCAAACCAAGCAGATTTCGTTCACTAGATTTCCCTCTACTTGTTAAAATATGTTAAGCCTATACTATGGCACGAAATCTGCTGTTACTATAATAGATTACATAAAATACCTAGCCAATATCCCACCTGCTAGGTAAACCTAAAGCAGCAACAAGTCATAAGTCCCAACGATCCTAGTTGGGACTTTTCTTTTATCCATCAATTTAGAAATGAACTACTTACGCTTCTTTTTTCGCTTTTTCTTCTTCTTAGTATTGGTATCCTCCGCTTTGGAGTTGGTTTCATCATCTCCTTCTTCAACTGACTCTTCTGCCTCCGGAGTGACTTGAGGAAATACTTGCTCATAATAATAGTCTTTAGACGCTACGTCTCCGCCCAACATCTTAAAAATGTCATTGTAATATGTGTCTAGTTCTTTCTTGATTGCGGCCAGCTCTTCATCGTTTTTTGCTTTAGACGCTTTATCTTTCAGCTCCAGTATTTTATAATCCTGATGTCTGTATGACCCATATTCTTTTTTATCATTCAATAACTCCTGCACAATAGGGTTATCTAGAGGCAACTGAACATTGTAAAAAATCTGTTGGTCCAAATCGTCCTTAATAGCATCCAACCCGAACTGAGCTACATAATCTTCACTGGCTTTTTTGAATTCCTGATAATGACCATTTTTGTTTAAATACGTCATGTTTTCTCTCCAAATTGTCTTGTCCTGAGGATTGTCGGTCATGGCTTTTAAAGCCACATTCTTTGGTTGCTGATCTTCTGGTAAGAATGTATCCAGTTCTTTGTTAAAACCATCAAGTGACCTTGAGCCGTAAATGCGCCCTATCTCCTTCCCTTCTCCATCTAAAATCAGCATGGTTGGGTAACCCTTGATTCCGTAAGGAGAAACTTTCGCTTTGTCCGGACTCTTTTCAAAATCAACCTTCAAGGCTACATAATTTTTGGCTATGCGTTTACCTACCTCAACATCAGAAAATACGTATTTATCCATTCGCTTACACGGTCCACACCATGTGGTATAGACATCTACAAATAGTTTTTTGTTCTCTTTTTTAGCCTTAGCCAAAGCCTCATCAAATGTAGAAGACTCAAATTTTATCTGGGAAAAGCCAGAGCTGCTCATTAAAATTCCAAGGGTAATTACTGCAATTCTTTTTATCATGTTGTAAATGTCGTTAAAAAATATGGTTCGATTACTTAGTACTAAATAATGATGCCAAAAATAGTTTTGGGAGAAACAAAGTGAGAGTGAGAATGAGTGGGGAAAGAGGATATTATAAATCTTTCAATTCCTCAGATCGGTTTACAACTGTTCCCGCTCTATGTCTAAAATCTGACTTTTTCATAAGCTTAAATTGATTGTTAATTAGCTCAAAGTAGGTAAATTCCATACCTAAATAATCGCAACAACCGTCAGCCGACTCCAACCAATGTTCGTGAATTAGCTGTTTATCTGTAAAACTAAATTTGTATGGAGCGTATAGTTTAGAGAGGTCGCCATACTCCAGGCTATCTCCCTCCAGTTCATACATATTAATAGTCGCATAGGATGCCTGCCCATCAATAGTTATCACATACAATTCCAGTAAACCATCATTGTCAAGGTCTCGAATATATACATTCTCCACTTTTGCAATTGATGGGAGACGTTCCCTTAGAGTGATTGAAGAGTCGTCTACTTTGGTCACATCAATATACAGAGAGTCTCGATATTTAAGGTGTTTGATATCGAAGAGGTATTTACCGAACTGATGTTTGAATTGAAAACGATCTTCAAGATGATTGTTGTATGATGTTGTATCGTTTGAGCCATTCTTGTTCCTAACTGTTTTTGCATCAATCTTCTCGTCAGTTTTAGCATCCATCCCACAAGAAATTATCACACAAATGAGCATGGTAAAAGAGACAGCATAACTGAGCTGAGATTTAAACGTCTCCTTTTTTTGACTTGTTGATTCTCTATTTAAATTGCCAGGCATCACATTGAAGCGCTTATTATAAGGTATTGATCACTACAACTTACAAAAAACGATACTCATAAAACAAAACGGAATCGGTTGAATAGTTTTGTCCATATAAAAGGGAATTACCAATCTCCCGCATAATCTAAACTCACACCTGATTCTTGCTTAAGGTATTCAAATTTCAATCGCAGAATCTGCCGGATGTGCAAGTAATCATGCGCCAACCAGTTTGACAAAAACAAATGAGCACTCATGTCTCCAAACGTCTCGTGTGAATAGGCATTATCCCATTTTGGTGATTCCAGAGATTGCAACCAGTTGATGGAATGTTCTCTTTCTTTCAAAAATGCGGTTAATTTGTTGTTGTAATCATTGCTCATATAGGCTCTGTTTTTCACCCATGCAGGAGGATCTATTGGAGGTAAAACCTGTGTGGGATCTTCCAAAACCAATTTTGTTCTGATCCGAAAATCTTCACGTTCTTCATCATACAAATGACACACAATTTCCTGTAAACACCATTTCTCTGGTGCTGGTCGCCAGGTATACTCTTTTTCACTCAACCCAGTCAATAAACCATTAAAAACGGCTTTGTTCTGACTCAGTTGATTGATGATGTTTGTTTGATTCATTCTGCGCTGTGTTTTTCATGAAAGGCCTCCCAGCCCTTATGTTCGTTATTCAACCAGTCGTAATAGAACTCCAGAATTTTGGAGGACATTGAATCCGGATGGCGGACTCCTCTTTCAATAAAATAAGTCTGTAAACGGGAACCACCCCACAATCCCCAATTATTTCTGAGCCATGTCCCAAACCCATGATGATACATAATGGTCTCATTCCTATCCTTTAAATTTTTGATGGTTTCAATGTCTTTAGTCAAAAGTGTTCGGTCTAAATCTAAAAAGCAATCCTTGATGTTTTTGGGAATATAAATTCCATCGATAGAATCAGCTACCAGGTTCTTCTGATGAATCATCTTTTGTTGCTCGATTTCTATTTCACGTTCTTTCTTTGCTTGGGACTTATTTTTATTCATGAAACTTACCCAGCCTGAGTATTGCCACTTGCCAACACCGGGAGGAATTTTATCCGTATTGAATTTTTGAGATGCAACAAAGGCGTTGATTCTATCTTCCGGAAGCGCATCATAATTTTCCATCTTAATGACGGTTGCATTTCCTTGCTTATCCACAAGCATATCTATCATGGCTGAGTGTCTTCTGTATTTAGAAGCTCCCTTTTTACCTTCAGGATACACTGCCATATCAAGATAATCTGCCATGCCCCGCTCCACAGTTAGTCCTGACTCTAATAAAGGTAGATTGTAACCAAATCCACATTCAATGGATTGAGACTCTGCTTCCAAGACTGGAATTGATAATATGTTGGAGTCATCGGGCTCTGAAAATGTCGTTTTTTTGATCTGAGTGGAAGTTAAATCGAGCGTGACGAGCTGACCTGTTTTAGTGAAGATGTACACGGTATCCTTGTCAAAATAGACCGCTCTTTGGGTGATAGCCTTCTCAAAATCGGTGGCATTCTGCTTGAAATGAATGATTTTTTCACCCTCTTGGTATTCATACGTTTCCATGGCATCATTGTAGAACAAAAAGCAGGTTTCCTTATCAGGATCACAAGTGATTAAATCACTTAACGCATACTCCTTGATAAGTTTTCCACGCTTGTAAAGGCGTATACTTTTATTATGATCGCCTTCATAAAAGAATTCTTCATTGATGATATATGCTACCGTTTCTCCATCATTACTCAAAAACAAAGCCTCTCTGTTTGAGTTGATCTCAAAGTATCTGGGCAATTCGTACAGTACCTCCCCTTTTTGGTTACTTACAACAGATTTTCCCAAAGCCGTTTCGTCTACATTGTCATAAGGGTAAGTAGTCAAGGAAAAATCGCCATTTAAAGACTTAATTTTGTGGATATGGACAACGGAACTCGTTGTTTCCGCATGGCTCTGAAATGTACAAAAAATGAGCGTTAAGAGCGTTAATATAAGTGAGATCAGTCTCATGGTAGGTAAGTTACCATTTTTTAAGATTATTCCCCCTCTACCTGATCAATTCTTTACTCAAAAAATCGCGGGTTGTTTGTGCCTAAGGTTGGAACTTCACAAAATTGTCGCCGTCTTGTTTGTATACCCCATCATTATCAGTTCCTAACCAAAGCAGACCTTCTGCATCCATGAATACTGAAACAACCAAGACTTCTTTACTGCCATTTCTGACCTCAAAATTGGTCAATTTTTCTCCATCATACTTCCAAACGCCATCACCATATACCGTCATCCATAAATCACCATTTTTGTCTGTCACGCCAGAAGTAAAGTACAGAAGTTCATCCTCTGCTATTGTTGCAGGCAAGTCAACTGCCTTCATCTTTTCATAGCCTTTTGGCTTGCTCGAATCAATTTTATATTTACTGTAGAAATTACTCAACCAGAAGTATCCGTCTTTATCCTGAATCATGGAGCGAACGCCTGGTACTCTCCCGTCTGGCAATGTGGATAGCTCTTTTTCTCCAAACCATAAAAATGACTCACCATCGTACCGGAAAGCACCGGCAGTGGCTGTTCCAAACCATACATTGCCTTCCTTATCCTTGTTGACTCCAAAAACGGCATATGGCGTATTATTCAGACCTTCAAAAGGCACACCTTGGGGGGCTATATCAAATGCTTTTCGAAGGTCTTGTCTGGGCAGTTTTAAACCATACAAGGAGTCTCCATCAAATCGGTAGAGGTCATCCGCATTGTAACCAAACCAGAGGTCATCCGGTAAAAGCTTCCATTCATTGTTCTTCGATCTGGATTTGGGGAGTAATGTAAACTCCTGACCATCAAATCGATTAATTCCAGAGGGGGTCTCAATATAGATATTGCCTTTTTTATCCTCTTGAATGCCTCTAATTTGTTCGTCAACCAATCCATCCTTCAATGTGAATAGAGTCAATGCTGAATCATTGTATCGGTATAGCCCTATGCCATTGCTGCCAAACCAATAATTCCCTTTTGAGTCCTGGAATATGCCCCAGATTCTGTCGTATAATTCATTGGCTGGTTGTGGGTTGACGGCTTGACTTTCTTTCTTTTTTTGAGAAGCCTTTGTACTGCTCTTAGTTTGTTGATCATCACATGCCACTAGGCCTAGCAGAATCATGAATGCGGTTATGGTTATATTCAGCATATGGTGAAGCTATAAGATTGCTTTCAAAACTTTGTTGGAGAAGTGTAAAAAAAGGTAAAAAGGACATTGAATTATCAATTAATCATGGAAAACGGTTAGAAAGAAATCTTTATCTGAAATCTGATAGGCGTGATCATTCTTCCACTTATATCTGTCTCCATTTGTACGGATATCAATCACACCTGAATCCATATATATGCGATAAACGAACTGTGAGATCCATTTATATGGTCCGATATACTTTGCAGTATTCAAATTTTGCACAAACTCTTTGATTTGCTCCTTTGATAATTTTTGACTCGTTTCAATACTTGTCTCTGAAGATTGGATGAGCGTGATAGAGTCTATTTCGTTGAGATCCAAGTTTATTTTTTCAGATATTTTTTCTCCTTCATATGTCTTTGCTGTGCCATCACCATCGCATGAAACAAGTACAAATAAAAAGTATATGAGTAAACACAGATAGCGGCTATTTTGATCTTTCTTCATTTTACAAATTAGTGTGGTCATCAGCGAATCAACTAGTTAATCCCTTTTGGCAAGTCAATCATCTCTATAAGTTTTAGTCCCTCTTTCACCAAATAAGGGCTGTTTTGCTCTTCGGGCGACCAACCATGACCTGTGAAATGTCTCACAAAGGCGGCGATCACTGCTGGTCGATTTAAGTTAATTTGAACTGTTTTTCTTGACGACAAGGCTTTATCGTCAACAGACCAAAGAACACCTTTATCCGGATGTCCCACTCTCCATTTTAAGCGGTATCCTTCCTTGAAAATGATTCGCAATGGTGATTTTTTGAATCCTTCCTGGTATATGGTCACTTTTTCGGTACAGATGGTCCTACCGAATTCCGTTTCCTTATGGTGTTCTACCTTGTGAAGGTAGTGCTTGTTATCAATTACGATTAGTCTGAGTTTACCGGACATTTGAACTATTTTTAAATCAGCTTCAATTTATGACGCTCTATATGTTTCAATTAGTTCCTTGTTGCACCAATACCAAGCTACATCCTCTCCTCCCGGGTCGTAAGGTGCCAATTTATCGAATGCCATCCCTACCTTTTCCATTACTCTGGTGGATGCTTTATTCTCAATCATGGCAATGGCGATTATTCTGTCCAATTTAAGTATCTCAAAAGCATAATCCAAGATGGCGTTGGAGGCTTCAGTGGCAATTCCTTGTCCCCAGTACTCAGGCAGAAATCTATATCCAAGATCAATTTCATCAAATTCAGGCAAATAAGCGAGTCCTGACCAACCAACAAACTGCATCCCATCTTTCAAAAACGTAGCCCATCTTCCATATCCGTATTTCTTGTAGTTGGCAATTCTAGTACTGATGGCCTTTTCCATTACTTCAATAGATTCGATGACAGGTTCTCCGGTGTATAATTGTACTTCTGGATTAGAATGTAGCTTATATAAATCCTCTTTATCATTGAGTGTGATTTCTCGGAGGAGCAATCTATTTGTTTCTATCACGTTTTCTGGCTTTGTTTGAACTTTAAAAGAGATTTTTTAATCTTGTTTCCAATTAAATTTTATGCCTTTTACCTCCGTAATATCGTATTCGGATATTGTAAAATAGATAGTCTATTTTCTTAGACTATCTCAATTCTGCACTTCAGCTCATTAGCTGAGGCATTACCACCTATTTACATTTTACTAATAAACACAACAGTTGTAAACGCATTTGTATCTGGATTAAACAGATACCGCAAGTGTTTACGCTATTTAAAATCTTCATCCGGCATTAAATTCGAATATCACTTATACGACCCACAAAATTCTCTACTATCTTTTCTATTTATTTCAATTAGTAAGTTTTGACAAAGAAATGCTTTTCTAGCATTCTTAGTTTTAAGATAGTTAGTGGCTTGGTTAACAAAAAAATCATTTACAAGTTAACAGTTTGATCCATAAATTGTATTTTTTCTATACCATTCAACGTATTTACCCCATCTCTATTGGATATATTGTCAGTTACAGTAGTCACCCCATTATTTGTGTTTACTGTATATTCTGAATATACTCCTGAAAAAATAACCGTATTTGTTCCTGAGTTTCCAGTTAGATTATTGTCTAAATTATTTACTTTTAGATTTGTGTTATTTGAACCTGTTAGAGTAACGTCTTTTATATATTGAGATTTTAGAGTATAGGACTGAAAAGCATCCAATGACAGGCTAAAAGTGCCAGTAAACGAATTATCTAATTGAATATTCCAGTTTAGGTATGGCAAATGGAATTTTTCTACTAGTCCATATCCAGTTGGGTCAATAGATTGAAGATTTGCACGTGTAGTTGGTGTATATTCCCCATAAAAAGAGCTTCCGGAAGTTGAATGTGCCCAAAAGCCAAAATAAACATCAAAGGCACTGATAATGTATTCAAATCGACTAACCTCAACATCACCTCCGTAATTGTAGATACCAACCGCAGAAGCGGCTTGTTCTCCTTGTTTGATTTCGTTGTCATATGCAGGTAGGGCCTCTACAATACCATAATTGTGAACCATGTGAAATATCTCTTCATAACTAGCATCCCTTACGCTATTGTTAATGTATGATGCCGACCCTTCTACCGGAGATTCATTTGCGTAAAGATCTTGTATTCCTAATCCGAGATCTGACACTTGATCTCTGTAATCCATTGCTTGCTGCTCATTATCAAAATAGATAAGAGTTGCCTTATTGTCCGACATTTTATTTGCAATTGCAGATTTGTCAGATCCATATTGAGTTCCTTGTGCACTGCGCAAAATGTACTCTAGTATGTTTCGTGCTCTGACTATTTGTTTTACCTCCACACCAGAGGTAGCAAAAATATGAATTGGTTTACCATTAGGAGCTACCACTTTTGTGTAATTAGAAAATACTGTCGATAAAGGTTCGGGCAAATCATGAGGAACTTGCACTACTCCATTCGAAGAAGATGAAATATCTATATTATCCAATTTTTCTAATGAAACTGGATTCTTATCTTTTTTACATGACGTTAAAAAGAAGAAACACACTATAAATAGAACCAAAATAGCTTTGATGTTTTTCGTTTTTATTAGATATAATTTAACATTATCTATAAATAGAGTGTTCATATATTTTATATTTAAGTTTAACTCTTCCATTACTTTTATTTTGTAGCTACTTAATATTGAGTCAAAAAAAAGCACATACTTCAGTTGCCATAATTATGGCAACTGAAGTATGTGCTTTTGGACACAAAACTAAAATTACTGTACCTCCAATTCCTTCTTCAGTGATAAGGCACAATAATATCACTTTAGTAATCTTATAGCAAGATTACTAAAATATTTTCTTATATACATTATATCTAACTCATTTTTATCGGTACTTGACACATATCACTGTGTTTTTTTATGAAAGCATTTTTTATACTTGATCATAAAATTAGTTTGAATTCAAACTAATTTTATGACTTTGTACAATGAATAAATTTAAGACAAGTGAATTAATAGGAAAAGCCTCCAGAATACTCAACAATACACTATCAAATTCGCTTTCAAAATCCGGACTGGAAATAACATCAGAGCAATGGATAATCCTAGAAATTCTACAAGACGGTCCTAAAACTCAAAAAGAGCTTTGCGATATTACAATGAAAAATAAAGCCAGTGTGAATAGCTTGATAAATTACCTTATCAAACAAAAATACATTACCAAAACTAACTCGTCAAAGGATAAAAGAAGCTCGTCAATTTGTATCACCGCGTCTGGCAGGAAAGTGAAAGGAGATGCAAATTCAATTGCATCTGGTGTGATAAGCACAGGATTAAAAGACCTTTCACATGAAGAAATCATTGAATTAAATATTTATCTAAAAAGAATAATCTCAAATCTAATTCCAAAATGAATTTATTGATAATTGTAGCACACCCAAAAACAGAAAGTTTTTCATTTGCCATGACACAAAAAATTTTAAGCCAGGCAGAGGAAAGAGGAGATACTGTTAATGTAATTGACTTATATAGAGATGAAAATCAACTACCATTTTTCGTATTTGATGATGCTAATGATGTCCCAATAAGAAAAGAAACAAAGTATTTTCAGGAAAAGATCTCAAAAGCCGATCAATTGATCTTTGTTTTTCCCTATTGGTGGGGAGGAATGCCATCCATTCTTAAGAACTTTATTGAGTGGAATTTTTCTAAAGGTTTTGCCTTCAAGTATGTAAATTCCAAGCCTAAAGGGTTGTTAGTCGGAAAATCTGTGAAAGTATACACAACAACCGGTGCTCCATCAATCATCTATAAAATTACCGGAGCAAATAGACGAATTAGAAAAACATTTCAGCAACAAATCGTTAATTTTTGTGGAATGAAATTAACGAGCTTTAATATATACGGTGGTATGGATAAAAGTAGTACCAATACTGAATTTATTTTAAATAAAGTGACGCTTTAATAATTTAAATATCCAATCAATTTTTTGTTGCTGAAATGTTTTTCCAATTCTGTTTTTTATATCAAACGATTGGTATAAATGAGGAAATTCTCTAATAAATACTTTGAACTTCCTAGTTTTCACGGATTTTGGTTTTTAATTAAGCCCAACTATCAGATAAACCATCTATCCAATAATTTCCAACCACAAATTACAAAATTCACCTCAAACCCGACTCTCCCACAAACTAATATAATAAAAGATCAAAACCAATTACAAACGACTACAATTAGACTCTAAATGCTTATTAACCGACTATTGGTTTCGACCTGTCTTTACTTTGCACCGTTGTTTGAAACCATGCCGGCTCGTTTCTCTCAACACATGCTCACAGGTCGCTTTAACTAAAAACGATACGTCATGATCTGTGGGTGAACGATGAACTATTAATTTAAATTTTATGACAATGAAAAACTTAAGAAACAAAGTGCAGTTGATTGGTAACGTAGGTATGGAACCTGAAGTGAAAGACGTGAATGGAAACAAGCTGGCAAAATTTGCCATGGCAACCAACGAATCATACACCAATAAACAAGGTGAGCGTGTGCAAGAAACTCAATGGCACAACCTGGTTGCATGGGGTAAAACCGCAGACATTGTAGAGCGATTCGTGACCAAAGGCAAAGAAATTGCCATCGAGGGTAAACTCAATACCAGATCTTTTGAAGATACGGAAGGTAGAAAGCGTTACATTACCGAGATTGTGATGCAAGAAGTGCTTTTGCTTGGCTCCAAGTAGATTATTTGGGCAACAGGGGTGTTGGATGTGCTGACACCTGATCATCATAGTGAGCCTTCCGATTTTCCGGATGTTTTTCGGGAGAACGGAAGGCTCTTTTTTTCCAATGAGTTGGGCTAATGAGGTATTCTGAGGATTTATATTACATCAAAAAACCATTTTCTGCTTGAATCGGTTTTGGAATATTCTCATCATTGATCATTTCCCGCATGTCAATTTCTATCCCAACTGAAATGGACGTAATGGGAACATCATTGTACGTACCCTCAAATGGATTCTCGGAATAGTCTCCGATCTTCTCCATTAAAAAGAAAATCCAGATAATCAGTGCCGAAATAACAGGACACAGGACATTCATCCAGTCACTTCCACCAAAAAAATTGATTAATCCGAAAGGCACCAATGCACAAAAGACAAATGTGAGCCAAACTGCCGTAGACGCGTATTGTCTTGGGAAAGGAAAATTCTTAATCCGCTCTACCTTTCCCTGACCATCAAATAATTTACTAACCAGCTGGTGCAATTCCATGTGTCTGAAATCATCAAAATAGTCTTGATCCCTTAGCTCTTGAAAGCGTTTTGATTGATTTCTTAAAATTTGAGTAGCTCTATTCGATTTATTTTCCAAATCCTGAAGCTCAGTCTCCGACAAATATTTCGCCAGTTCCTTATTCAGTTTATTCTCGTAATCTTCACACACAGTTGGAGAATAAACACCATTTAAACGGTCTTCAACATGCTCCCATCCCCTGCTCAATCTCAATTGATGTCTCAATGCAGTCAGCCAGGCCACATGACGGTATATCAATTCCTTCCTGATCGCATCTTCATCCTTTCCCTGGGTAAACGATACGATGGCCACGCCAATAGATCGACTGTCATTGACAATACCTCCATAGATTTTTCGGGCTTCCCATGTCCTGTCATAAGAGCTGTTATTCTTAAATCCTAAGTAAAAGGCAACTGCAATACCGATGACGCTCACAGGTTGCCATGGTAAAAACAGTTCTAAGTCTGCCAAATACACCAAAACACAAATTAATGCTGAGTATGCCAAACCAATCAGAAAGGGTTTCTTCGACCAATTGAAGGTCATCCAAAATCCATAATTCTTTTTCGTATACATCCTTTAAGTTTTATTTCAGTCGAGCACTTGCTGAGCAAATTAATACAATAATTTAATTTTCTACCAAATTATGGAATCACTGAAAGTTTTACATTTACGTAGTAAATACTATCCGCATGAGATTTATTATTTGTACCCTTTTCATCTTAACATTCCTAAATGTATCACTAGCTCAGAACACTGATAATTCTGAAAAAAGTGACAGTTTAAGTCAGGAATTAGTTTCACTGAGACCTGGAAATTGTAGTGGTCCAATTCGTATAATTACACCAGCTGAGTATGTCATGATTGTTACTCATACCGTATCTTCAGACAGACCAACTGTAGGTACCGGTACTTATGTGATGCCTCACAAAAAAATTCAAATTGAAGCAGGTGGATGGTATGGATCAGATAAGGATGCAGATTACAGAACAGATCAATTGGGATATAACAGCACGCAAATTAGGTTTGGAATTAGCCAGAATGCAGAATTGAGAGTGAGCTCTACCTTTTCAAAAAACACATATACTCATGAGCCTACCGGTTTAAGTTCTGATGATTCGGGTTTATCCCCATTAGTAGTAGGCACCAAAATTCGTTTGAATAAAAGAACTCCCAGAAAATGGAATAACTTCACTTTGATGGCAAATGTCCATCTCAACAAAGTCGCAACTCCTATTTATCAAACACCAACTTTAGGTCATGATTTAACCCTTGCCAATACGATTCAATTCTCAGACAAAGCCAGCTTAGGCAGTAATGTTGGTTTGACCTGGGATGGTTTTGGGAGTACCGTAACAGGGATTTATACCTCCGCTTTTTCACGACAGTTGACCCAAAAAGCGACCATAATCGGCGAACTGTATGGCTACTGGCCTCAAGGTGCCGGAATTGACGTGAGTTTTGACGGTGGGTTTACTTTTTTGTTTAACAACCAACTTCAAGGTGATATAATCGGTGGGTTTGGTATTTCAGAACGCGCCCAAGACTGGTTTGTAGGAATTGGACTTTGCTTTCTACTAAATCCAATAGATTAAGGTTTCTTTTCCTTTTTATTACCTAATTTTGTCAGGTGTCATTAAAATGACCTAAAATATTTTTTATGAGATACTTGATACTTTGCCTTATTCTGCTTGGTTTTACTCAGTGTAAGATTGATAACAAAGAAGTAACTGGCAAGCCGAAAATTGTTTGCACTACCAGCATGAGTGCAGACCTTGTAAAACAGATCACCGGAGATAAGGCGGAAGTAAGTTACTTGATGGGGGCTGGTGTAGATCCGCACGAATACAATCCTAAATTGAGTGATTCTGAAAAACTACTGGAAGCAGATATCATTGTTTATCACGGCTTAAATTTTGAGGGAAAAATGAGTGATGACCTTAAAAAAGCTAGAAAAAATAAAAAAATTGTGATTGACCTGAGTGAGAAGATTGATCACCATTCATTAATTCACCTGACCGAAGACCATACACATGCAGATGGTGTGACACACGCACATGAAGGGGAAGTAGACCCTCATATGTGGCATGACGTGAAACTATGGATTCAAGCAACAAATCACCTGGCAACAGCCTTGGGCAAATACAACAAAGAAAACAAGGACATCTTTCTTGAAAACGCTTCAAACTACTCTAAAGAATTATTGGAGTTAGATGATCATTTGACAAAAAAGTATGCAGAAATCCCCGATTCTCAAAGGGTATTGGTTACGGCACATGACGCTTTTGGTTATTTATGCAAACGATACAAAATCAAGTCAAAAAGCCTACAAGGCATTTCTACTGCCGCAGAATTTGGGATCAAAGATGTGACGGATTTGGCCGAGTACCTGATTAATAACAACATCAAATCTATTTTTATCGAAAGCAGCGTTCCCAATAAAAATCTGCAGGCTGTTATTGACCATTGTGCAGACAAAGGACATTCTGTAAAAATAGGAGGCACACTCTATTCGGATGCATTGGGAGATAAAGCCTCTGGGGCAGATACTTACGATTCGATGATGAGAAGCAATGCAAACACCATTGTCAATGGCCTCAAAAAGTAATCCGCATAATAATTCTGCACTTCAAGTTCATAGTTTATCTGTTTTCTATGGCGACAAACCAGCTTTGTGGGAAATAGATTTCGAACTCAAACAAGGGAAAAAAATCGGCATTCTAGGTCCTAATGGGTCGGGAAAATCTACTTTGATGAAAACCATTATGGGACTCATCAAGCCAGCCAGTGGTTATGTAAAAATTTTGGGAGAACCATTGTCAAATGTCCGTTCCAAAATAGCCTATGTTCCACAAAAAGAGTCCGTAGACTGGGACTTCCCGATTACTGTGAAAGAAGTGGTTCAAATGGGGCGATATAAACCCAATAAACTCTTTGGACGTTTGTCTAAATTGGATAAAGAACTCGCTACAAAAGCACTTGAACAACTGAAAATTTCTGATCTGGCTGACAGGCACATTGCACAACTCTCCGGAGGACAACAACAACGCGTTTTTCTGGCCAGAGCTATTTGTCAGGAAGCCGATATTTACTTCATGGATGAGCCTTTTACCGGTGTAGATGCTGCCACGGAAGAGACCATTATTGGCATTATTGATGAACTCGCTGCGGAAGGCAAAACAATTATCATGGTGCATCACGACCTCAATTCGGCGCAGGAGTACTTTGACCACATTGTAATGCTCAATACCCGATTAATTTGTTGTGGAAGCACAGCAGAGGTTTACAATCAGGAAAATATAAAAAGTGCCTTTGGTTCACAGCTGACCATCCTTTCAGAAATTGGCAATAAAATTAATGAGTTAAACTATCCGGTGAGAGAAGCGGGTGAATCTGATTCATGAGAGATTTTATCGAGTTCATATCTCTCTCTAATCCGACGGTCAAGATTGTCTTAATTGGCGTTGTGCTCATCAGTTTATCTTCTTCTTTAGTAGGCAACTTTGCCTTTCTTCGAAAACGCGCCATGTTAGGAGATGCCATTTCCCATAGTGTGTTTCCAGGAGTCTGCCTCTCCTTTATAGTCTCTGGTGAAAAAGATCCCCTGATGATTCTTATCTACTCCATTGTTACGGGATTGATCGCCATGTTTTTGATTGATGTCATAGGTCGACACAAAAAAGTAAAAGTTGAAACTGCCATTGGAATCGTGTTATCAATTTTCTTCGGATTGGGCATTATGCTCATTTCTTATATCCAGGGCAATCTTGGAGACGCACAGTCGGGCTTACAGCACTTTTTCTTTGGTCAGGCAGCGGCTATGTCCAGAGAGGATGTTCAAGTCTTTTTGTATTGCTCCATCATCATTGCAGGTACCATTATTCTATTCTACAAGGGGCTGAAACAAGTCTCGTTTGATCGGGAACATGCCATAGCAACAGGGCAACCAGTGGTTCTCCTAGAAATTGTGCTTTCCATATTAACCGTTATGGCCATTGCTATAGGCATCAATGCCGTTGGTGTTATCTTAATGGCAGCTTTATTGATCACACCGGCTTCAACCGCACGCTTATGGACCAATCGCCTATTCCCTATGATGGTGATTGCAGCTATTCTCAGTGTTGTATCCGCCATTGGAGGTGCGTTCATTTCATACAAATACAGTGGCATGCCAACTGGTCCATGGGTTGTTGTACTTCTATCCATTATGGCGTTTGGTTCCATCCTGTTTTCTCCAAAAAGAGGCGCATTATCCAGAGTCATCGCGCGAAAAAGACTGGAGAGAAAAATTTTAAAGGAGAACATTCTCAAAACCTTATTCAAACTTCAGGAAGCTGATAAAGAACAAACCTCCGGTTTCTCGCTTCAAGAAATTAACTGCTTAAAGGCCTTTGATGGCAGAGCACTTGAAAGAGGGTTAAAATGGCTTCAACAGGAGAAATCTACTCAAATTAAAAACAATAAATGGACCTTAACTGCAAGTGGCAATCAAATTGGCAAAAGGATCACACGGGTGCATAGATTGTGGGAGCTCTACCTTACAAACAAAGTAAAATTGGACATTGATCATGTGCATCCATCGGCAGAATCCTTAGAGCACATCATTACACCAGAAATCGAAAGAATGTTGCAGGAAGAGCTCAACTTTCCGGATAAAGACCCTCATAATAAATTGATTCCATAGATGGCAGCAGTTTGGATCATAGCGGTGAGTTGTTTAATTGGTATTTGCTGTGCCTGGATAGGGTCAATTCTGGTGATCAGGAGAATGGCCATGTTGTCGGATGCTGTCTCACACTCAGTGCTTCCGGGAATTGTAGCTGCTTATTTATTGATTGAGGAGATGGATTATGGCATCTTTATTATTGCGGCAGCGGTTACTGCATTCATCAGTACCATGCTCATTGAAGGGGTGTCTAAACTCGCTAACTACAGAAAAGATGTGTCCATGGGCATCATCTATACCTTATTGTTCTCAATTGGCATTATTCTTTTATCCGCGCACCAGGATTCTGTTCCAATTCAAAGCGATCACATCATTCAGGGAAACCTTGAAATGATTCCTTTGGAAGAACTCTGGATCATTAATGATGTGTATAGTCTTGGTCCCTACCCTATCTGGTCGTCATTGTTAAATCTTGTGGTGGTGGTCATCACGTTTGCCTTGGCATACAGAGGCATTAAGCTCATTAGTTTTGATCATTCCTACGCATCTGTGAAGGGGGTTAAGACATCCAGATGGAACCTCATATTTATGGCGTTGACATCACTTACTGTGGTCATTTCATTTAGTGAAATTGGCGCCATTTTGGTGATTGGCTTCATTGTTATTCCTCCGGCAACAGCACTTATTTTCTCAAAAAAACTGAGCCATGTCTTACTGTATTCTTCTCTAATTAGTTGTGCTTCTTGCATTGGTGGCTACTTTTTGGCCAGGCATTTCGATAGTTCTGTGGCAGGGTCTATTTGTGTGGTCATGGGAATTTTATTCTTCATTGTGTTTTGTTTCGACAATCTAAGAGCTAAATTTGCGCAGAAGAATGGGGTCAGGATTGAACATAAAGAATAAAAAAGCCAGGTTTGAGTTTGAAATACTTGAAACCTATGTTGCTGGTATGGAGCTAATGGGGAGTGAAATTAAATCCATCAGAGCTGGCAAAGCACATATAACGGAGGCTTTTTGTCAGTTCAAGAATAACGAGCTCTATATCATCAATATGTACATTGACGAGTTTAAACAAGCAAGTTATACTGGACATAATATGCGACGGGAGCGCAAACTCTTGTTAAAACGCCAGGAACTCAACAAACTTCAAAAGAAGGTCAATACCAAGGGGTTCACAATTGTTCCTCTAAAAGTTTTCATGTCATCTAATGGCTTTGCCAAATTAGAAATTGCTTTGGCTCAAGGTAAAAAACTTCATGACAAACGATCTACAATTAAGGACCGTGACATTAAAAGAGATCTGGAAAGAGCTCTGAAATAAAAAATATGGATCTAGGCATTACTCAAGACGAATTATCATTATACTCGGCACCGCTGATTGGTCTTTTGATCTTTATTGAAATTGTAATCGGAGTAAGATCGAAAAAGGGGCTCTACACTACAGGGGAAACCTTGACGAACTTCTACCTCACAGGACTTGCCATTGGATTAAACCTATTGTTCAGAGCATTTTATGTTTGGATTTATGGTTTCTTTTATGCCATAAAAGTGGCTCAAATAGGTGACCCGGTGCTCTATTGGCTTGGCTTATTGTTAATCCAGGATTTTCTATTTTACTGGCTCCATTATTTCGACCATTACAGCCGTTTGTTCTGGGCCGTACATGTGACACATCATAGCAGCACCGACTACAATTTCACCGTTGGCTTTAGATCCTCCGTATTTCAACCTTTGTATAGATTCATTTACTACATTCCATTGGCATGGCTGGGATTCAGACCCCTGGATATCATGTTAATGTATTCATTGACCCAAATTTGGGGGATTTTTGTGCATACCAAAACCATTGGCAAATTACCCGCTTTGATTGAATTTATATTCGTCACACCTTCTCACCATAGAGTGCACCATGGTTCCAATGTGCGCTACCTGGATAAAAACATGGGCATGTTTCTCATCATCTGGGACCGTCTCTTCGGCACTTTTCAGGAAGAATTGGACAACGATCCGGTTGAATATGGACTTACCACGAACCCTGAAGACAGGGGACCAATTAATATTGTGTTTCACGAATTTTCAGGTATTGCCAAAGACATGAAGAAGCCTGTTGGTTTTGGAACCAAATTGAAATACGTCTTTTGTCCACCTGGCTGGTCACATGATGGGTCTACACTGACCAGTCGTCAACTGCGGGAAACAATGGATAAAAATGAGGCCTCAAAGTCAGCGTCTAACAAGTAATTTTTGGCAAAATTATTGTACATTGAGAGTGCAAAATTAAAACCATGAAACACATATTTTTACTGCTAGCCGTATCGTTTTTATCCATCACCGTTTCTGCTCAAAATGAGAAGGATCAGGAGTGGACAAAATTGAAAGGAAAACTCAAACAAATCTCGGTTGCCAGTGATGGCAATGCCTGGGGGTTGGGATTGAACCATGGTGTTTGGCAATGGGATGGAACTAAATTCAACCTCAAAAAAGGCATTTTGCAATCAATTTCTGTCGGTCACGATGGCGCATGTTGGGGCGTTGGTGTAAACAATGGCGTTCACAAATGGGAAAACAATAAGTGGGTAAGAATCCCCGGGAATTTAAGGCAAGTATCTGTAGGAAGTAAAGATCATATTTGGGGCGTTGGCGAAGGCAATGGCATTTGGAAACGTGAAGGAGATCGTTGGGTGAAAGTAATTGGACAGGCCAATTGGATTTCAGTTGGTCATGATGGCACTGTTTGGGGTACCAGAGTAGATGCCACAGTTTGGCAATATGTAGACAACAAATGGCAAAAAGTAAATGGGGAGCTTAAAAAAGTAATTGTAAACAACAAGGACGACATTTGGGGTTTGAACTTCTTCAATCAACCTGTAAAATGGAATGGCACTTCCTGGGACATCAAATATGAAGGCACGCTTGAAGACATGTCTGTTGGCGCGGATGGCACTATCCTGGGTGTTAAAGCCAATGGAAATATTTACAAATTGAACTAATCCGGTTTCAATTTCGCTTTCTTCGCCTTATTTTTTCGTTTCTTTGAAACATGAAATTGATTGGCTTTGTACTTATTTCTTGTTTACTTTTTTCCTGTTCGGATGAGAAGAGTTCGGAAGAATCCGGCGATTCCGCTTCTAGTGAAAAAACAGATCAACTCATTGTGAAAGATACCACCGTCACTGTTGTTGAGGATGAAGTGGTTCTAAACTTTGCATTGCTGAGCACTGAGACGGACGACCATGGCCTGGATAGTCTCATTTATGACAGAGCCAGTTTATATGCCGTCACGCATTCTGACATTGAACAAACCAGAGAAGAATGGGAAACCATGGGGAATGGCTTAATTGCCACATCATACCAAGTGAATTATAATAAAAATGGCATTTTCGATATCAGTTACGACCTTGAATATCTT
>JAUILH010000020.1 GCA_030433115.1 Bacteroidia bacterium
GATGGCTTCCGGCGTATCATCCACAATAATCTCAACACCAGTAGCAGATTCAAGTGCCCGGATATTTCGACCTTCACGTCCGATGATTCGACCTTTAATTTCATCACTTTCGATATTAAAGACAGAGACTGAGTTTTCGATGGCATGCTCAGTAGCCACTCTCTGAATGGTTTGAATGACAATTTTCTTAGCTTGTTTGCCGGCTTCCAGTCTGGCCTCATCTGCAATGTCCTTGATGTATGACATGGCATCAGTTCTGGCCTCATCCTTAAGAGCTTCTACCAACTGCACCTTTGCTTCATCTTGCGAATATCCGGAGATTTTTTCAAGCTCATTGACATTCTTCCTGTAAGCCTTTTCCAGTTCACCTTGTTTCTTATTGACTACGTCAAGCTGGTCATTCAGATTTTGCTTGATCGAGTCTAGTTTCCTTTCTTTTCGCTTATTCTCTTCAATCTGTTGAGACAATTTTTTATCGCGTGCCTTGAGTCGATCTTCATTGGACTGCATCTTTCTGTTGCGCTCATTGATCGATTTTTCATGCTCTTCTTTTAGCTGCAAGAACTTCTCTTTGGCTTGAAGAATTTTATCTTTTTTGATGGCCTCCGCCTCTTTGGTTGCTGCTTTAATTGCCGCTTCCTTTTTCCGTTTCAACATAGAATTTAACACGCCCCAAACGGTTACACCGCCTATGACAAATCCAATTGCTATGCCAACCACAATACTCATCGTGTCCATAACATTTATTTTATTAGCGGGAAACTACTCGGCTAAAAGCTTATCTAACTGATCATTGATATTGGACAGTTCACTTTCTATTTCACTGTAATCTGGCTCGGGCGCTTCAGCTGTGCTTTTTGTAGCAATTTGCAGACATGTCATTGCCAGCAAATCCTGCATATCTTTCACAGCATAACTGTCTTGAAGTACCTTAATAGATTCATTGATATTCTTAGCTGCACGACGAATCACTTCCTCTTCATCCCTTTTGATCGTGAGGGGATATGTTCTTCCTCCAATAATCAACTTTATAGATAATTCGCTCATGCGTTCTTAACCGTTTAAAAGTGCAATGCACTTATCAATTTCCCTTACCAACTCATTGATCTTCAATTTTGTCTCCGTCACAGCTTCTCCTCCTCCTGACAATGAATTGGCCATTCTTAATTTTCCGTTCTCCTCTTCTAACTTTTCTATTTCATGTTGTTTTGAGTCTAACTGCTCAGACAAATCACCAATCATTTTTTTAAGGGTCAACTTTTCCTCTTCCGCTTTTTCTGTTCGCTGGTTAAGAAGTTCAATCTTCTCGGAAATGTTTTGGATTATGGGACTTAATTTGCTCATTAGATTATTCAATCAACTCTACAAATTTAAGAGAGCTTCCCGGCTTTTCAAATTTTTAACCTCATAATGTTTAAAGACCAGAAGGGGTGTATGTTTTAGGGCTTTCTTTTGAGTGTATTTTTGATACATGATTCATAGTCAATTATTCTCAAGACTCAACTTTCTCAAGTGTTTAAGTGCAATAGGTATGATTGTGTTAAACCTATCCCCCATTTGTAAACATAGTTATGCACAAGATGGTCTCGAAAAAGGTTATTTTAGGTCTCCATTGGACATTTCTCTCTTTTTATCAGGAAATTTTGGTGAAATGAGGACCAATCATTTTCATACTGGACTTGATATTAAAACTGCTGGTGTTGAAGGTCAAAAAGTACGTGCCTCTGCCGATGGGTTTGTATCGAGAATAAAGAAGAGTCCGTGGGGTTACGGCAATGTTTTGTATGTGGAGCATCCCAACGGATACACCACGGTTTATGCACATTTAAGCAAATTCAACAAAGACATTGAAGCTTTTTACAAATCGGCTCAAAAGAAGAAGAAAACGTACAGTTTAGATTTATACCCTGGTCCGAGCATGCTACCAGTCAAAAAAGGAGATCTCATCGCCTTGAGTGGTAATTCGGGCAGTTCAGGTGGTCCACATTTGCATTTTGAAATTCGCGAGACCAAAACAGAGAATCCGCTGAACCCTTTATTGTATGGTTTTGATATAAAGGACAACATCCCGCCACGAATTCAGGGCATTCGCGTTTACAGTTTTCCTAATGACAGCATGGCAGGAAAGGCAAAAAGAAGTCATGCAGTAATTCCCTCGGCTGGCACCTATAAACTCAGAAATGAGGAGACCATTAACCTACTTGGATATGGCACTTATGGATTGGCAGTCCACACCACTGATATGCTCAATGGTTCCGGGAATATTTGTGGGGTCTTCAACATTAAATTATATCTGGACAATGAGCTGATATATGAACACGTGATGGATGGACTTGATTTTTATACTAATCGATACATGAATTCACATACAGACTATGCTTTATTTCGTGAAAGCAAAAAGAGTTATCACAAATGTTTCAATGACCCTAACAACAAACTGGAAATCTATGAAACTGTTAAAAACAGAGGACTTTTTGAGATCAATGATCTAAAAGTTCACAAGGTGCGTTATGAGATTAGGGATGTGCATGGTAATCTTTCTAAACTCAATTTTACCATCCAAAACAAGCAGGATTCGAAGGTTGAAACGGTGCCTTTACCAGCGGATCACATCAAATGTTGTTCTGCAAGTGAATATATTCAATCTAACATTCAATATTTCTTTCCGGAGGGCACTGTGTACAACAACACCCCAATTGACTACTCTGTTTCTGAGGCTGGCAGCAAGTGGATTCATAGCCCTAAGCATCACATCAATTCGACCTCCATTCCTGTGCAACAGTATTACACAATAAACATTAAATCTGATGTTCCGGAAGAATTGGGTGACAAGGCCGTAGTTGTTGAAGAAGACAGGGGTAGGTTATATGCGCAAGGTGGTCGCTATAAAAACGGCTGGGTAAAGGCACGTGTTCGCTCATTTGGCACACACTACGTGATGCTGGACACGGTACCTCCTCTGATCAATTTCACCAATGTTTATGAAGGACGCAGATTCAGTTCACGTACTATGTACATCACCGCACCAGACAATCTTTCGGGAACCAAAGATTATAACGCTTTTATTAATGACAACTGGGCTCCGGCAGAGTACAATTCCAAAAAAGGTCGGTATGAGATCAAGATGAGTGACATTTCTCTGCCTACAGGTGACTATACTTTGCGGTTTGAAGCTAAGGATGAGCGAGGAAATTATAGCTCCAAGCAAGTCAACTTCACACGTTAATATCGACGAGTGAGGTCAATATAGAAAGGATTTAATTCCCCCATTAATTTGGTGGTAACTGTAATTCCTGAAGCCCCCATATGAAACCCGTGCAAATCCATTTCGCTTAAGCTCCCTTTAATGGTACCAAATTCATTTTTGTAACCTTTCTTCAAGTAAGCATCTATCTGCTTCTGGTAGTTCATCAGTTGCGGTTTCAAATCAAATTGCAAGTCGGACAAGACCTTTTTATAATGCGTTTTATTGGCCATTACTTCCAAACCATAGTTTAATAAAACGTTGTTGGTTTCTGCGTCTACATCATAAGACTTCACTTTCAAGGTATAATCGTTCTCCACCAATTCAATCTCCGCTCTCACATAAATCCAACCTCTGGCTCTTTTGACCTTTTTGGCGACACCGTCTACCCTAAATCCCACAATCAACTCATTCTTCTGAGAGCCATAAATTCTGACCTCTTTAAGTTTCATGAACCGCTTACCTTGATAGTTTATGACATAATCATGATACTTTCGATTGATATATTCCTCTAGGTAATCATAACTGATATAACTTGGAACTGTACACTGATAATAGCCATCTTTTCTTGAGGTAGAAATCGGTTCAGGGAGCTTTTTTTTGACTGATTTTGGTGGTACGGTGCTATCGATTCTGGTAGCTAAGTTCAGACCTACTCCAAACTCTGCATAGTCTTCAGTAAAAGACAATTCTCCAAGAAACACCCTTTTTGGTCTGCTAATTAACCAGGGACTACTTGAAGTAGTGTCCAATCGGGCATCAGAGTAAAAACCCTTCCAAATAATACTCGCTGTCTTTTCAAGGTTCAACTTATCCAATTCAGACTGGATGCTATTTTCAATCCTTGATCTAGACTGATTGATTTGTTTTTCAATGCTCTCATCAACCATACCTGTAACCGGGACACTGATGCTGCACATGTTTTTATTGACAGGCCAACCAATGTATTTACATGCTTGCATTTCAGCATGATCAACATGATTGTCCATCTTTAGTTTGGTTTTCAAGCGATAGTTGTCCAATGACAAATTCGGATATAAATTGATGGCACCGGATAGGCTATTGATATTAGCACTCACGCCGGCAGTCCTTCCGGATACTGTGATTCCGAGTACCCCACTCGCAATTCCATTCAGGTAATCAATGTTATATGACAACTGATCATGCCTAATTTTAGGATTAAGATTTCCCAGGTGAACGGTGTACCTTCCTTCCTTGATATCAGGAATTGATCCAGAATACTTGTTGGGCAAATTCTCCTGTATAAGCGCGGATAGCTCCCCCATCCCAATTCTAATAGGCACAAATATGTACGAAATGGCGGAAGGATTCCTAAAAGTAGTATTCGATTTTTTGGGAGGCGCGGTATTCAGCCTTTGTGCTTCACCTAGCACATGGATCAATACAAAAAACATCAACAACAGACTTCTCTTCACGGCACCAATTTACACAGTATTTTCTGTTAAATTATCCTAAAAAGTTCCAATTCCCGGCTTTTGCATTTAACTTACTGTGAAAATGTATCTCTATATATTCTTATTATATTTTTTGCTTTCTTGTTCTGTTGATGATCAGACTGAAAACATTGCTACAGAACAGCCTGTAAAGGTTGAGCAGGCTTTTGAGGAGAACAATCGTGCTGAAGATGCTGATACTGACCAAGCCACCCTTCAACCACCTCTCGAGTTTTTTAGTCCCTTGTTAAATGGCCAATTCTCCAATTGCTTCTCTAAACGTGTAGTTTTATCTTCTGACTTCAAAGAAGGTCTTGCTGTTTATGAGCTTTCGGATTCCATTGTATTATCTCCCGGAAAAGGCGTGGTATCTCAAGTATCAAATGGGCGCATTCAAATGCGTTTCCAGTATATTGAGAATGGATCCATCATGACCTACAATTTATCTATCCATCACATTGATAGCCACCTTGATTTAGGAGATACAATATATACCTCAGACACTATTGGGTTCGCACGAGTTCACGAAAACAACTTCCAAATTGCAGCAGATTCGTGGACCAATTCTTCTTTCAATCCTGGAAAATGGCCTTTAACAAATCTGCATCAACAAAAGGACTTCATGCTGCCTGAAAATATTAAAAATCTCATCGTCATTGAAAAGACTGATTACCATTTCTGGTATTTTTTGAATGGACAACTGGTTCACGATTTCCCAATTGCCTTAGGACAAGATCCGCTTGGGCATAAAGTGCAGCAAGGCGACAACAAAACACCTGAGGGACTCTACACCATTGTTGAAAAAATGAAAGGTCCTTTTAACTCTCCCACGGGTCCATGGCTGGGTAATTCCTGGTTTAGGTTGAATTACCCTAATAAATGGGATGCTGAAACAGGCTACAAAAACGGCTTGATTACCAAAGCTCAAAAAGATGCCATTGTTAGGGCTTTTAATGCAAACAGGGACACTCCAAACAACACAAAATTAGGAGGGCATATTGGCATTCATGGTTGGAATGGCGATTGGTATGAGTACAGCACACATGATGTGACATGGGGTTGCGTATCCATGAGGAATCATCAGATTGATGAGATTTATGATGAGATTCCGGTGGGGACGAAGGTGTTTATTTTACCTTAAGTAAATTCTTGAATGGTGAGTGACTCTCTAACTCAAATTTCCCTATTTTGTTGAGGATAAATCTTTCCTTAGGAATGCTTTTGTCCTCATCATGAAAATAGAATCTGACCTCTCCCTCCGAATCAATAATGTGTTGATCAAGCATATCTATTCCTTCATTAAAAGCAATGTCAGATTCACTGAGGTTTTTGAGTACTTCACCGTAATTCAAATTTGTTTTCAACCACAAAGCCTCAAAACTATACCTGAGCCATTTACATGGAAGGATATTAGGTTGAATCATTACTCCATTGAGAACCATTTGTCTATCGCATGGCTTAAAGTAGAATTCTACCATACCGTATTTTAAAAGACTGATTCTTTTATCTTTTTTCGAGATGGTTAAAAAGCAATTTGACTTACCAAATTTCTTGATGAACTGAGCCTGCTCAATGCCAAACGGTGCTGATTTAAATTCACCATTCTTCAAGAAATCTATCAGGTTTTCAGCTTGTTTCATCTTCACTCTTCGATCACCACGTCTGCCGTTACACTTAGCACCTTTTCTTTGGGAAAACCGTTGTTCTTGATTATGAAGGAATACATATTTTTCCCAGATTGTTCAGACGGATCAAATTCTACTCGAATTGTACTTTTTTCACCGGGTTTCAACGTAACCTTTTCAAAATCGATCGTTACACATTCACAACTACTTATTGCGCTTTCAATGGTTAAATCTTCCTGACCTGTATTCTCATAAGTGAAAGTGTGCTCCAATTTGTCTGGTTGGTTGAGCACACCGAAATCGTGCACTTCTTTATCAAAGTGAATTTCTGCATAGGTGCTGTCTGATTCATTCTTAATCTGAACACTTTGGATTTCAATTTTTCTTTCCTGGGCGGCTTTTCTGCTGTAAACCGAGTTCTTTTGATCATTAGGGTTATCGGAAGTGGTTTGATCTGCCGTATATTCTCCGAAAGGAATTTGAATAAAACTCAATGAACCACCATCGGGAGACGTCCCTTCAATATATGGTTTGAGTTTGCCATTATCGTAAGATTTCAGGTAATTGATCATGCTGGAAATTCGTCTGTAAGTCAACTTGACATTGTATTCCGTTTTCGCAAGTGGACTTGCATACCCCTGCACAGTCATTTCAATTTTTTGCCCTTTTTGAAGTTCCACTAGCAACAGCCTGGTAAAGAGCTCCAAATCTTCAACGCCTTTGTCGACTCTATTGAAGAAAAAATCTTCAATATCGGATCGGGCATCTTCCGCTTTCTGCCCCTTTAATCCGGCGCTATATTTTTGCTTGTATTCCGGAATCATGTCGTGATACCGGTCGTAAGTGGTCAGGTAATTGAGTGTGGTAAACGTGTCTACGGTATTGGGATTGGGACGGTCGTTATGGAAGTATAGGGTCACTGGTAAATGGCGATTCAAATCTTCCAAATCCTGATACTTTTCTTGTTCGGGTTCATCCTGAGGCAGTTCAACTATATACACGTCATTGCAACAATTGCCGTGAGTTTGTGACAAGCTTCCGGTTCTGTTAGAACTCAATTGAGCTTTGAACAAATCCACTTTTTTATAGTAAATGTCGTTTGCCAGCGAATTGACTGGTTTGCCCAGGTTTCTGGGTTTCGAGAATCTACCTCCCATGGAACCATTTGAACTGAAGACGTCCATCCCTCCATAGCCATAATGCCATGAGGAGCTGAAATACAATCTTTTTTCAATGATGTTGTAGTATGGGCTGACCTCATCATCTGGTGTATTGACAATTTTACCCAGGTTTTTTGGCTGAGAATATTCGTTCCCGTCGTAACGCACCTCCGAGTACCAAATGTCCAGTCCGCCGATGGTGCCTTCTCTATCACTGCTAAACAGTAAATATTCCTGTCCGTTGTCCTCAAATAAAAATGGCTGGACACTGCTACTCTTATTATCGTTAACTACGCCCAGTTTATCTGGTTTGGTCCATTTACCACCTTTGTATCTTGAAATATAGATGTGGCAAGGTTCTTCTTCAATACATCTGGTGAAGTACATACGCTTTCCATCTGCAGAAAAAACCGCTTCCCCGTTATCTCCAATTGTAGAATTAATGATAGAATCCAATGCCGTGAAATCCGATCCTTCTTTCTTGTAAATCTGGATTCTGTAATCATCGTCCAACACCACTTGAGCCTTCGTTTCTCTGGCTTTCATGGATGAAATGAATTGATCTTCTCCGAAAATCAAGGGACTAAACTCGGAATCTTCCGTATTAAATTCAGCTGGTTTTATTTCCCAATCGGTAGAATCGTTTCTTGATTTATAAGCCCAATTACAGGCTTTCATTTCTTGTTTAGACTTTAAGCCATAATAGCTTTTCGCCTTTCTACCCAGAACTTTTTTAACCTGTTTCCAGGTAATAATTGCTTCTCGATATAGCCCCAAATTCTTTTGAAGCAAGGCTTTGTAATAAATGCTTTCGGGATAGAGCTTACCGTTGCCTTTTTTTGCGACTTTATCATAATAATATAGCGCCTTTTCATAATAATTATAGGCGTATAGGGCGCCCGCATATTTGTTCAAAACATCTATGGATGCAGAATCAAATTCCAGTGCTTTTTCGTAGAATGTAATCGCTTGATGGTAGTCTCCAGCATTCATGCATTCTTCGCCATATTTCAAACATTGCTTGAGGTTTTGAGCCTGTCCCAAACCAATCCATCCGCACAATATCAACACCAGCAAGCACCTCATTATTTCATGTAGTTTGGACAAGACCTATGCACTTCCGGTCTGTATTTGAAATACCTTAACTTATAGATTAGAGCAACTTCCCACCCCCCTCTTCTGGCTGAAGCTGGCTTCAAATTAGACAAGTTTAAATCATAACTCAAGCCCACATGCCAACTGTCGTAGTCCATTCCCAAGAACATATATCCGGCATCTCCTCCACGGTAGAACAATCCGCCATACAATGCCCTGTATTGTCCTCGTTCATCCAACAAAATATATTTCCCAAGGTTTCCAAAAATGAGCTCTTTGTAGGTCCCTTGAAACATGAAAGAAAAGCTGGGGATTAAATCCCATTTCGCGTTGATCGGATAGGACCCTCTTAATTGAATAAGCGCCCGTCGATCTCTGCGGATTGTTGCATCAGTGAAGAAGCTTTGCTTAGGTTTGGTAATATTAAATAACGCCACACCGGCCTCTCCCCACATGCGTTTAGTTGGTTTGAAAAAGTAGGTCGCCCCAGTTGCTAAGTTCAGATAAGCATTGCTTTCACTTGCAAAATTCTCTCCATTGCCAAGAGCGGCATCATAATAAACACCATTATACTGTTTGTCGAAAGAAAGGTCTGTATAATTGATGTTTTTCAGTGCCAAACCCGTTTGAATACCAAATGAAATGGCATGAACTGTATCTGCCGACAAAGGCATGATATAGGCTCCAGACAAATTAATGTCGAGAGTTTGAAATCTGGAATCTCCTGTAATGTCATGCAAGAATGAAAAAGCCGCCCCAAAGTTTTCTTTTTGAAAAGGGTTTTTCATATCAGCAGATAAACCAAAGGTATTGTAAGGATTGTCGCTGATCGAACGCCACTGCACCCTCTGATTGGCAGCAAAACGATAATCTTCCTCTATCATTCCGGCATTCGCAGGATTATTGATGATTGGAGAATTAAAAAATTGAGAAAAATGAATGTCCTGTCCATATCCAACGGAGCAAACAAAGAGCGCGATATAGGCTATTCTGAATTTCAATCTATCGAATTAAGGTAACGTTCCCTTTCTTAAAATAAGGTTCTTCCACTCCAACACAATGACCTCTTAGGTAATAGACATATACATCAGGGTCGCATTTTTTGCCTTTGAAATAACCATCCCATCCTATACTGGGGTCTGTTGTCTCAAACACTTGTTCTCCCCAACGGTTGTAGACTGTGAAATAGATGTCTTCAAGCGATTGAGTTCTAACCCTTAACTGGTCATTGTTACCGTCTCCGTTAGGTGTAAAGGCATTGGGGACGAATATGTAGGACTCTTCACATACCACTTCAAACGTAAAAATATCGACCGTATCACTTCTTGAGCAAGCACCATTTGTGATAGTAACTATGTATTGATTGTCTCCAAGAATCGAAGGTTGTACTTCAGAATTCGCAGAATTAGGAGCCGTAAAGTCATCGGAAGGTGTCCACACATAATTGAATCCGGTTGGTGTGACGTGCGCCATAGTAGATCCTCCAAAAGCAATAGTGTCAACATCTACCCAGGCATTGATTCCAGTAGGTGGATTATCAACCGTCACGAATATTGAATCAAAGACAATACAGCCAGCTGAACTTGTTGCGGTCATATAAACATACTGCGACACATTTGGGTTAATGGTAATCGCGTTTGTCCCGTCACCTGACACTATAATGCTATCTGCAGCCCAATCGAAATTCACAAAGGGATCGGCGGGATTGCCCCCTGAAGCTGTGATTGTTCCCTGGTCGCCCAAACACAAGTCGAGTCCTAATGGCAAATTGAGCGAATTGGCTGTAAAATCGACAAAAACACTGTCTACTAACTTACAATTTGGATTTTGAACCATCACATAATAATAGCTTGGTACAATTGGAGATACTGAAATTGAACTATCGGTTAAGGGTATATTCAATGTATCGGAAAATTGATTGTCTGAAGACCAAATATAGTTTCCATCATGACCAGAAGCACTTGCCCAGATATCGAACGTAGCGGCACTGCAAATCACGGTATCGTTGTGTGTGTTTAGAGTTAATTCCGGATAAACTGTGATGATTTGAACAGCTGTATCCACCAGAGCACAAACGGAATCCTCAATTGCCAGGTATACATAATAAGTTCCTGTATCTGTGAAAGTTCTCACCGGAGACACCTGAGTAGAGGTAGTATCATTATTCCCAAAATCCCACAGAAAGTTGGTATTGTTTAAACTGTTGTTGGTGAATGTTACAGTGAGAGGAGAACATCCACTCAAATTGTCCACTGTAAAATCTGCTATTGGCGTAATTTCAAAATCGAATTTAAAGACCCCATTGTTGCAACCAGTGCTCAAATTATCACAGGACCAGGCTCCAGGTGTACAAGGAAAATCATCATTATTTTGACAACCTGCACAAACAGATTGATAGACAATTCCATTCGGATCAAAACGACTTGTCCCACCATCCACGTGCTCTCTGCTCAAGTTTCCGCCATAATAAGAACCATATAGTGGAGTCGCTCCCTGGGCCATGCGATCAAGCACTAACAAGTAAAAACCGTAACCGTCCAATGAATTCATTGACCAGGCATTGGGTGTGACGGGCATTGGACCTATTGGTGTTCCCTGCAGAATATTGGCGCCCCAGCCCGAGATGTAGATATTGCCGCAATGATCAATCAAAAATGCCGAAGGTGAGATATCAATGACACCTGTTCCACTCCCAAAAATGGTTGAATATTCCAAAGCCGCCAATGTACTATCCATACTGGTTACAAACTGACCGCTGTTCGGGTTGGTATAAGTTCCCGCCGTAACAGGAAAGGATCCTGGTCCTAAAGTTTGTCCCAAAGCATGGAGTTTTCCATGTCTATCGAATTCTAAAAAGTAAGCTTGATCGTAAGCTGAGGTCCCTAAAAAAGTAGAATGCATCAAGCTGCTTCCGTCATTTTTGATCTTACAGATAAATCCATCCGCAATGCCACCACCATAGGTTGTTTGATAAGCCGTTGGCGTGACAGGGAACATGGTTGAGCTCGTTCCTCCGGATACATACACGTCATAATTGTCATCCACTTTTAAGGCATAGGCAGCATCCTTATTTTCTCCGTTCAAAAATGTACTCCAGGTGAGGTTATCCAAATTAGGGTCGAATTTCATCACAACTCCAGCTTGTCCGCCCTGAAGCGCAGTTCCAAATCCATTCACAATAGGGAAATCGGCACTTCTACTACAGGTTGCAACATAACAATTGCCCAAGTCGTCTACCATGACTTCTCCTCTGAATTGATCACCGTAGTTGTATAATAAAGAATCGTAAGCCAAGTTAGAAGTGACTTGTGCGTCATTGTAGTTCATGCCATCGTTTTGAGAACCACCGACATAAGTACTCGCTAAAAGCATAGTGCCATCATTGCTCAATTTCGAAACAAACAAATCCGTTCCATTGATAAAATTAGTTCCGTTAGGAGATGAGTTGTAAGCAGTTCCGCCATTAAAAGTCTGATCGTATGCCGTGGCGTGGGTTGGGAAATTGTTTGATCCGGTAAGCCCAAACAAAAACAGCTCATCCTGATCATTGATGATTAAACTGTGGACTGTTTCACATTGATCACCACCAATATATGTTGAGTAGATTTGATTGGTTCCTGAGTCGTTGTATTTTGTGATGGCGATATCCGTAATTCCCGGTCCAACGGTTCCGGCAAACGTTGAATCATAAGCACCGGTAGTTGTGGGGAAGCCATCATCGAAAACAGTTCCTCCTGAGAATAGATTGCCGTTTAAATCGTAGGTCGCTGTCATTCCAAAGTTGTTGGCTGTTGAGCCAGAACTGGTAGAAAAAATCAACGTAGGATCGATGATTAGGTCAACCGATTCATCATATCCATCCGGAAAATCAAAGCTTAATACATCTCCTTGAAGAACATAATCACATCTTACCGCCTTGGTTTTTCCGTTGATCATTTGGTAGGCAAAAGGTGCCTGCTCCATAATCTTTCCAAGACTTGTTTTAAGAATGAGGTCTCCATGTTTGAGTGAAATTCCGTCTTCACCGGAATATTTAATCTTGATCTGGGTGTGATCCGCTCCTGGTTTAACAATCCAATCGTACTTTAGTTGATTAGACAGTGTGTACATTTTAAGGTCGATCCCTGCATAAACAGACTCATATTTGATTTTGTGTGCCGGAAAAATATGTCTTGCCCACTTATTTGGATCACTGCCTAAAAAGAAATTGTAATACTCCGAGCCATGGTCTTCTCCTCTGACCAAAACGGTATTGGCTCCAACAAATTCCGCCCTAATCACATGGGTTTTCACACGACCATTTTTACCTGGCTTGTAATCCTTAGGATGTGTATGAATGTGGATCAATTCAGAGATGTCCTGAAACTTATAGGTAAATGCGTTCTCTTCCAAAAAGATGGATCCTCCGGGGATTTGAGCGCGGTATTCCACCCTTTGATGCCATTGACCTTTGTTCTCGAGAAACTTATAGTTTTCCTGCTGAGCATGCACGGATAATCCGAACACAGTGATGAGACACATCATTGAAAGGCAGTAGCGTAGCATAGCTTTAAAGTTAAGAAAAAGATTCAAGTCTTATAAGTAAGACGTGAAAATAGGGCGATGAGATGCTTTTAAGCTAAGCCTTGTCCTGGAATTTGGTGGCTCAATAAGGTCATTTCGAGCAGAGCCGAGAAATCTCTTTTCCTGATATAGCAGAGATTTCTCCACGCTGGTCGAAATGACAGTTAAATCAAAAAACAACCAAATTCCAAGACAAGGCTTTAAGTTAAAAATGACACATATATCACCGTCTACCATTCCCGTTCAGCAATCATTTCCTCAACATCTGCATCATCAAACCCATAGGTGCTCGCAATGAATTCAAACTCTTCTGCCAAACACTCTCGGGCTACTGTTTCGATCTCACTGCCATTTTCAGCAAACTCATTCTGTAAATCATTGATTCGTATGGTGGCAGAATTTGTCAGGTCATATAGTTCTTCTTTGTTTGAAGGCTTACGTATTTCAATTTCCAAACACAAGTCCCAAAGTATTTGTTTGCATTTATCTACCTGTGCTTTTGGAAAATAAGCATCATCATACATGCAATCTAAAAAAGAGTAGCCTTTGATCTTCTCGTTATTGATAGTGGTTTGGCTTGTACCAGTCTCTGTCCTTTTAGGTTCCAATTTTTCTTCTTGTTGATCAGCTTCTTCACCAGAGTTACAGGCACCTAAAACCAAAGACATTATTAAACAAAAAGCGATTCTTTTCATGAGGTTATTTAAAATTTGCACACGAACTTCAAATTCAAACGTCTGCCCGTCAAGAAATTGGGCACGGGATAATTAAGGTTGTTGACGTCCTTAATCCAAGTGTAGGAAATGGTATTATTGATGTTCAGAAGGTTGAATACTTCCAGACTGATCCACATATCTTCTACGTTTCTCCAGATAGAATTCTCTTTTAGACGCTGTTTGTTTGTGAGCAGGTCTTTTGAAAATCCAATATCTACCCGGCGATATGCAGGTGTTCTTAAAATGTCTTTGTATCGATCATGGTCTGGTGGACCGTAGGGCAATGCTGTTCCGAACAATACACTCAGGTTAACCTTATAACTTGGCCATTTAGGCATTTGATCCTGAAAATACAAGCCAAAAGTGACTCTTTGATCGGCGGGACGCGCAATTCTGCCTGGTTCATTTCTGACGCTGTCTACCGGCACATCATTTTGTGAAAACCCGAATATGATTTGCTCTCCATCCGAGTTGAAATAATCATAATAAAAATCGTCTACGATATCTTCTTCTGTTTTAAGGAAAGATAATTTTGCATAGGATTCAATGCCTTTTACAAATTCGCCGTTGATTTGAAAATCTATACCCGCAGCATAGCCATTTGCCTTGTTTTCTGCATGGTACCTAATTCTGACATTGTCTATCTCATAAGGATTGATGTCTCTCAATACTTTATAATATACTTCAGAGGTAAACTTAAAGGGACGTTCCCACATATCAAATGTATAATGCCCACCAAATACAAAGTGAATGGACTTTTGGGCACGAACTTCCGGGTTCAATGAACCGTCAAAAGTCCTTAATTCGCGGTAAAATGGTGGTTGATAATAGACCCCTGTAGCAAATCGAATCTCTGCGTCTCTTCTAATAATTGAATCTCCTCTGGTGTAATACCATCTGGGCGTATAACTCACCTTTCCTCTTGGACTAATGACTGTTTGACCATTGTAGTCCCAGTACTGAGCCCGCAATCCATAAGACATATTCCAATAAGCTTCAGAGCTAAATGTAGAGTCGTTGATTGTAGTGTCTTTTGAGGTGCCATAAGTATAAATATCCTGAATATAAGCGGAGTATCTGTTACTTTGAATGCCCAATTCTGCTTTAATCAGGTCGTCCAATTCAATTTGATCATCGTTACCAACGGGTATTGAATAACCAGCGGAATCTAACATACGCCATTCACTGATTTTATCTCTGAAAATTTCATGTTGGTATTTCGCACCGTATAAAATCCTGTGACTTCCTCTTACGGTTTGAACTTTAACATAAGCATTGTAAATCTGTGCATCCAATCGGTTTCTGGCGTGATTCAAAAATGTGCCTACTCCCCTATTGAATGTCGTCTCTCCAAAATCCTCAGATCCCAAGTCTGTCTCCAAATCATCCAACCAATATTGCCCTTGAACATCAAATTTCTCGGTTTCAATTGATCTAAAAGAGGAGGTAATGAACTTGACTGTGGATCGATCTGATGGTTTGTAAGTAAAAGACAAGGCACCTGTGTAGGTATTGAATTGAGTGACTTCCTGTCCATCAAAGAACACGGTAAATTTCAAAGCTTCATTGATAGGACCAAATGCCGTTTCCCTGTTTTCAGGAACGACCCGGAACTTATTGCTCGAAAAGTGTCCCAAAAACTCCATTTTAAAGTCAGGTGACCAATTATAAGTTAAAAGGGTTTGTGCATCTGCAAAGACTGGTCGGTAATCACCTTGTGTTTGAAGACTACTAAGCACATAACTGTTATTTCTGTACCTGGCTCCCACCAAATAAGTGAACAATCGACTTTTAGACCTGCCCTCAAAATGGGCATGTGCCCCCATGGCGTTTACCATGATGGAACCATGTTTGGCCTTAGGGTTTTTGTATTGAATATCCAGAACTGAGGACAATTTATCGCCATATCGAGCATCAAAACCACCACTGGAAAACTCTAAATTATCCACCAAATCCGAGTGAATGAAACTAAGTCCCTCTTGTTGACCTGCTCTCACCAAAAAGGGGCGGTAAATCTCAATATCATTCACATAAATTAGATTCTCATCATAATTTCCCCCACGCACATTGTAAGTTGAACTCAACTCACTATTTGAGGACACACCGAGCTGAGTGTACTTGATAAAATCTTCAAAATTACCACCAATTGAAGGACCTCTTCCTATATCAGGCTGGATTCTGGGACCTTGCTTACCAGTAATTACAACCTCCTCCTCATTGGTTAATTCAAGTGTCACATTATGAATTCTAAACTCACCTGCCGAGAGTTTTAGTGTTTTGACTTTTGTGCCGTACCCCAAATTCCCTCCAAACTCCATACTGATGCGTTTATTAGCCGGGATTTCGATTGAATAAAATCCAGATTTATTGGTTGTGACCTTTTTCTCAAAGTTGACATCAAATGCAGATACAATCACATCATTGAGTGCTGAGCCGGAAGTATCTGTGATATAGCCTTGCACAGTTGCTGTTTGTGCTTCAGAAAGCACAGGAAACAAACACAAAATCAGAAGTAAAGCTCTTTTAAGCGCAACAGCCATTTGTCAAATGTAGAAACGAATTTCTAGTAAAACAGGTTTTAAGCTAAAATATTGTTTAGGAAAGTGGACTTATTGCCCTTTAAAATCTCCGTTCTTCCAGGCCTGGATAAATTTACCCCAGGCAACCGGGTTGAGCAGATTAATAGATGGCGCCTGTCCGTTGTAATAGACTTTTTGCTGTTGTTGACGCGCCATGTCACGGTAGCTCAAGTAACTGTCATTATTAACACCTCTTGCCTGGGCGGCCAACTCCTGTCTTTTAAGGTTCTTATGAGCCAAATCATAGTCATTACCAATATCCAAATCCATGAATGCTTTGATAAACTGATCTTTAGAAGGCCAAGGGTAGATTTGAACGGCTTCCAACTCTGTTGCTTCCGGCTGCATCAATTGAATGATGCTGTATCTCGAATTAGACAAGGTATCCGGAATGACATAGTAGGTGTCTTTATAAGAAATGGAGCTAAATAAAATGGTATCTCCCTTCTCAGCCACAAAAGAAAAATAACCGTAATAATCACTCACAGTTCCATTATTACTGTTTTTCTTTCTAACATAGGCGTAAGGAATGGCTCCCAAACTATCGTTAACAATCACCCCGGAGAACTGCACCAGTCTGTTATCCCTGGATTTATTTTTGGTCGAATCTGTTTGAGAGAAGGTTCCCCAACTCAAAGACAACAATGCTATTAAAAGACACCAACGCATACCCAAAGATACTGATTTTGAATTTATATAGTTACAACGCTGAGATGAACAAAAATTGTGCAAATCATTCAAGTTAACATAAATTAACGTCCGATTGCAATTAAACCTTTAACTCAAATCACAGTCTATTATATATGCAGACATTAGCCTACAGATCATACCATCATTTATTATGGAGAGCTGGATTTGGTCCTGAGCCAGGTCATTTGAAACCATCCGGAACTATCTCAAAAGATAAGGCAATCAAAGCCCTATTTAATGATTCGAAGAATGTTTCTCCCATTCAATTGGATTTAGACATTCCCAATGCAAAGGACATGAGAAAATTGAGCAAGCAGGAGAAAAAAGCATTGAAAAAATTGAATAATCAAAAGCTTCTGGAACTAAACCATCTTTGGATCGAGCGTATGTCTTCAACAAAAGCGGTATTACGGGAACGCATGCTTTTGTTTTGGCACGACCATTTTGCCTGTAACCTCAAACGTGTAGATGCTCAGCTTCATCTACACAACATCATGCGTGAATATGCACTAGGCAATTTCAGGGACCTACTAACTGAAGTGTCCAAGAGTCCGGCAATGATCTTGTTTCTGAACAATCAGCAGAATAAAAAAGGACATCCTAATGAAAACTTTGCCCGTGAGGTCATGGAGCTATTCACACTTGGCAGAGACAATGGCTATACCGAGACAGATATTAAAGAAGCTGCGAGGGCTTTTACAGGTTGGGGGGTTAACGCTGATCGGTCATTTATTTTTCGAGAAAGACTGCATGATACGGGCGAGAAAACCGTGTTCGGCAAAAGTGGAAATTTTAATGGTGACGATATTCTGGAAATGCTTCTGGAAAAACCAGAAACTAAACATTACCTGTGTGAAAAGATATACCGCTATTTTGTGGAAGATAAATTTCACGAGCAGCGCATTCAGGAAATGGCTCAGGTTTTTGGAGAAAGTGATTACGACATCACCACAGTTCAAAATTGACTATGAGGATCCTAAAACCCTTCTTTTCGTTCAAAAACTGTTAAATCAGATCTTGTTTCAACCTCCTAACGTAGCTGGTTGGACAGGTGGTAGACATTGGATTGACAACTCTACTTTAATGCTGAGATTAAAGCTTCCGTCTATCGCACTTAATAGTGGATTGATTGAATGGTATGACAAGGGAGATATGCCTGAGCAAGTCATTGAAATGGCTGAGCAGAAGTTTAAGGAGACTAAATCCAAACTTCAAAAGAAGTTCAGAGCAGTGCCAGACTGGAATTTCTTCTGGAAACATTGGTCGGGAAACAAAAGTGCTGAGAATTTCGCCCTGTATTTCCTCCAAAGAACTCCCAGTGATCAAGCCAAAAAATTGATGTCTAAAATGAGCAGTGAAGACAAACAAGATCTGGTTGTAGAAATTCTGTCACTGCCCGAATATCAAATGTGTTAATTATGGATAGAAGAGATTTTTTAAAGAGAAGTTCATTCGCTTCAGGCGCTTTAATGGTTCCTGGCTTTCTACAAAAGTTGTCATTCCTCTCCGAAGAACAGTTGAGTGGATACAAGAATGTGGTAATCATCCAGTTTTCCGGTGGAAACGACGGCTTGAACAGTATTGTGCCTTTCAGCAATGATTTGTATTACAACCTTCGACCAAGTATTGCACTTCAGAACAAAGACCTTTTGAAATTGAATAATGATTTGGCCATCAATAGTTCCATGAAAGCATTAAAGGAATTGTACGACAATGGAGAACTATGTATTATTAATAATGTTGGCTACCCAAATCCAAATCGCTCACATTTCCGGTCGATGGACATCTGGCATACAGCCTCCGGTTCTGAGGAATATCTGACCACAGGTTGGTTGGGAAGATACATGGATGCCAACTGTCAAAATCCGTATGAAGTATTGGAAGCAGATGCTGCTATGTCTCTTGCTCTGAAGGGACATAACTTGTCCGGGATGGCCGTAAAAGATGCCAAACTTTTATATAACTCAACCCGAGAACCTTACTTCAAAGAATTGGTTCACAACACCAATGACGCCATGCTTTCGGAGGACAATATGGGGTATTTATACAAGACGATGGTGAACACCTATAATTCTGCCGATTACATTTTTGAAACCTCAAAGATTTATAAATCCGGTTTAGACTATCCGGGAAATGCGTTTGCAAAACAGATTAAAAATGTGACGGAATTGATTATTTCCGGACTAAAAACACGGGTTTACTACGTATCTCTTGGTGGGTTTGACACGCATGTCAATCAGGTAGGACAGCATAATCGACTTTTGAAAACCTATGCTGATGCTGTTGGAACCATGGTAAAAGACCTCAAAAAGAACGGACGATTCAAAGACACCTTGATCATGACTTTCTCAGAATTTGGCAGACGTGCCAAGCAAAATGCAAGTCGCGGGACGGACCATGGTGCAGCAAGCAACGTTTATGTGATTGGAGGCGCCTTAAAAAAAGCTGGTGTCTATAATGAATCTCCGGATTTAGACAAGTTGGATGATAACGGGGACGTTCAATACAGCGTTGATTTCCGACAGATTTATGCCACAATTCTGGGAACCTGGTTAGAAGTGAAAGATGCACAGATTCTGCGAAATAGATTTAATCGTTTAGATTTTATCTAATCAGTTTCCTCGAGTCCGAGCCCTCTCCTATCCAAGTCGTCTAAGGCATCAATTGCAGGTCGGTAATTTTCATCTTTCGTGAGTGCTGCGTTGTAATATTTTCTCGCACGACCGTATTTTTCCTGCAGTTCATATGCCACACCGGCATTGAAGTAGGTCAGTGGTAAAAACGAGCCCGAATTGAAGTAAATGGCTTTGTGCAGGTATTCCAGCGCTTTGGAATATGCCGTATCGAAAGTCATGTACATATAACCAAGGTTTAAATAAGCTATGGCATAGAAAGAGTCTACTTCAATGACACGTTTGTAATTCATCTCTGCCAGATCGTATTCTCCGATATCCTGGTAATATTTGGCCAAGCCGAAAAGAGATTCGGTACTGTTGGGTTGTATGGTTAATGCTGATTTGTAGCTTACTTCAGCTTTTGGGTTTCCTTTTGATGCGTAGAGTAAGCCCATTCTAACAAAAGAATCATAAAAATCAGGATCAAGTTCTATGGCAGTTTTGTATGACCCTAAAGCGGCTCCTGAGTCGCCCAACTCCTCATAAATGGTACCTCTTAAAAAATATAAATCTGCTCTAGTTTCGTCTATTTTTAGTGCCTCATTGATGGCTTCTCTGGCTTTAGTATAGTTGAATTTATCTACGTCTTGGGGACTTGCCAGCGCCTGATATATTTTTGCTAAAAAAAAGTGGGCATCTACATATTCGGGATCTCTTTCCAAACATTGTTGGAAGGCAGTTTCAGCCTCTTTTAATTTCAATGCTGCATGAAACATGAATCCTTTCGAGAAATAGTACTTGGCGGAATTAGGTTCCATCTCAATACACTTTTTCACATCACGAATGGCCATGTCAAACTCCTTATTATGAAAATAATAGTAAGCCCTATCATGATAGTGTTCCGGATTCTTAGGATCAGCCACAATGGCATCATTGATCTCATCCAATTTGGTGTCTTTTTTAAACTCTGCACTATCAGATGCCAATTCCTGCGTAGCGGCCATATCAGCATTTCCTTCCGACTTGTCTTTCTTGTCTGAACAGGCACTTACCAATATCAAACAACATACAAATATCCCTGCAAACCATTTCATACAGCAAACATACAATTTGTTGAACAGAATAGACGGATCATTGAGTAAAGTGTATAAAAAACCCACCAAGCAAATGCAAGGTGGGTTGCCAACTTAAGTGATAGTTTGCGTGCTATTTCTTAAGCGCCTCTTTAATGCCTCTTTCAAGTTCTTCGAGAAGCTCCGGATTGTCACCAATCAGTTGCTTCACGGCGTCTCTACCCTGACCAAGCTTGGTATCTCCGTAAGCAAACCAAGATCCGCTTTTCTGAACAATTCCGTGTTCTACTGCCAAGTCCAAAATCTCACCTGTTTTTGAAATGCCGGCACCATACATGATGTCGAATTCTGCTTTGGCGAAAGGTGGAGCCACTTTGTTTTTAACAACTTTCACTCTTGTGCGGTTTCCAATTACCGTATCACCATCTTTGATTTGTGTAGATCTTCTGATATCCAATCTGATTGATGAATAGAATTTGAGTGCGTTTCCACCTGTAGTCGTCTCAGGGTTTCCGAACATCACACCGATTTTTTCTCTCAACTGATTGATGAAAATACAGCAGCAACCTGCTTTATTAATAGAAGCCGTTAATTTTCTGAGCGCTTTCGACATCAATCTGGCTTGAAGCCCCATTTGAGAGTCTCCCATTTCACCTTCAATCTCTGCCTGAGGAGTTAGAGCTGCAACAGAATCAACCACCAATAAATCAATGGCACCTGAACGGATCAGGTTATCTGCAATTTCCAATGCTTGTTCACCATTGTCTGGCTGCGAAATCAATAAATTTTCCACGTCCACACCTAATTTCTCCGCATAGAACCTATCGAACGCATGTTCTGCATCCACAATGGCTGCAATTCCACCTTGTTTTTGAACCTCCGCAATGGCGTGAATTGCCAGAGTTGTTTTACCAGAAGATTCAGGTCCATAAATCTCAACGATTCTGCCTTTGGGATATCCCTGTACCCCCAGTGCCAAATCCAATGTTAAAGATCCCGAAGGAATCACATCAATTTCTTCAATGGCATTATCTCCCAGCTTCATCACTGTACCTTTGCCATAACTCTTCTCCAATTTATCAATTGTCATTTGGAGAACTTTCAATTTGTCTTTACTTACGTCTGTTGCCATAATTATTTTGTTTGGTACAAATTTCCGACCCCACAACATAGTCTATTTACGTTCTGCTGAAATGTTGTAGGCTTCAAGAATTTGTTCGGCGTGAGCCTTGGTAATCACTTTATTAAAAATTTTGTCTATAATTCCCTCTTCGTCAATCACAAAGGTGGTTCTGACAATTCCCATATATTCCCTTCCCATGAACTTTTTAAGCTGCCAGCATCCGTAAGCCTCAATCACTTCTTTATCCACATCAGCCAACAAGGAAAAGGGTAAATCATACTTCTCGATAAACTTTTGGTGTCGCTTTTCACTATCCATGCTCACTCCCAACACCTCAAAACCGTGTTTTTGTAAATCGGGGTAGTGATCACGCAGGCTACAACTCTCTTTTGTGCAACCAGGTGTCATGTCTTTTGGGTAGAAATAAAGGATCAATTTTTTTCCTGAAAAATCAGATAAACGTAAGTCTTCACCATGTTCATTCTTCATGCAAAAATCCGGAGCCTTATCGCCTTCTTTGAGAATATTGGACATACAACAAAGTACCTAATTATTCAGCGAGCCATCAAGCCGTATTTCGCGAAATTATTAACATCCCTTTCTTTTTATTCATGACACGCACATGATCACTTAAAGTAATCAGATAATAAATTGATCCTTTATTCGACAAGCGCTCAACTATTTTTGATGATACCAAATACGCTTTATATCATTATGAATTTCTTTTACATCAGTACTTTAATCATTCTTGTATACGCTTGCACGAGCAGCACGGGGAGAGGCGACCACGCAATATTGGAACAAGAGCCAGATATTGGTGACCAAATAGATTCACTCAATCATGTTCACGTATTTTACAATGGTCCTTCGTACAAGCACAGTCAGGGCAAACACTACGCTCAAGATGGTTATTATTATGGCCAGAAAGGTCAGTGTGTAGAATTTGTAAAGCGATATTACCATGATGCGTTAGATCACAATATGCCAAATGTTTGGGGCAATGCCATTGATTTTTTTGATTCAAGCATCAAAAATGGTGAACTCAATGCTGATCGCAATTTACTTCAGTTCATAAATGGGTATGGTGACAAACCTCAGGTCAACGACTTAATTGTCTTTCCTTACACAAAATACGGGCACGTTGCCATTGTAAGTGAGGTTGGTTCACATTACATTGAAGTCATTCAACAAAATGTGGGAATCAAATCAAGACAAAGGTATGAATTGGATGCGGAAAAGGGCTACAAGGTTGGCGGCAAGGCCTTGGGCTGGTTGCGTAAACGCTGATATTTATGTAAAATTGAAGCATGAAAAGGACTTTATTCGGGTGCGTGATTGTTTTATTAACAACTATTTCCTGTTCAACCGGAGACCCCACTGGGTACGATAAAAAGATTGCTAAGAAACAAGGATTGACTGAGGCTTATGAAGATTATAAGAAAGTCTTTGCTGTCAGTTTTGGCAACGACCCAAAAGATGATGCCTTCTATGACCAGGCATTTAACGGTGAAGACTGGGTACCGAGTATTGAGAAAAAGGTGCAATTAAACCATGCCCAAATACGAATTGTTCAATCCATCATTTCTGATCCCTCAATTCTGTCAAATGAATCTAATAAATGTGAGTTTTTACCACATCATAGTGTTGTTTTTTTTGGGAAAGGCAATAAATATCTTGGAGAAATCAGTGTTTGTTTTATGTGTAATCAATACTTAACGCCAAACATGGTTTATGAGGCAGATATGAGTCGTGAATCTTCAGATCAATTGAAGGCTCTGTTTAAGACTGTTGGGTTTGAGGTTGGGGAGTGATTTAAATTATCACCTATTAATCACAAACCTCTCTCTGGTCGATCCATCCAATTCCACAAAATAAATACCTGCAGAGAGTTCCGAAAGAGACATCATCACATCATTATTTCCTTTTTTAATGGACAGTAACTGCTCTGAAATTAAAGTTCCGGACATGCTGTATAATCGCATTTGAACTTCCTTCGTATGCATTGATTTGAAAGTTATTCTAAACTCCCCTTGATTGGGGTTGGGGTATAACTGAAAGGTCTGAGAAATCATACTCTCCACAGCTGTCCCAGTTCCCGGTCCGGCAACAGGCTGAGTTTTATTGGATCTTGTGGTGTTGTGATTGGCTCGGGAACTGGTGCAAGAACCGGGAACCACAATTTCAATCGCATACTGCGCTCCCAGCAAAGGCACATTGAAATCAGTATAAGTGAAATTACTATTGGTCACTGAATCCAGAACTTCCCAATTATTTGACCCGGTGCTGTCTCTCAAAATTCTATAATAGTTGAAAGCAAAGCCTTCATAATTATCCCAAATCAGATTGGCTTCTCCCGACACCCCCTGGTTTACAGTAAGGTGAATGGTTTCATGGAAGTCGCTGGGCACACTCTCATTGCCGCAAGTATCAACCGCAGTAATTCTATACCTATAGGATGTGACGTTCGGATTAATTCCAAAAGAGTTGTCTGTGAATTGAGACAATGAGTCGTATGGCTGATAACCAATTACAGAATACGCACCCGCAATGTTCCGGTAAATTTTGTAGCCTTCAATGTTCTGAGCAGCATCTTTTTCCCATACTATGACATTGTTGGTGGAAGAAGAATCAACAGTGATCGCGCAAATCTCTTGAGGATTAACCGTTGATGTGATATTCACCGAATCATTTAATACGCACCCATTGTCATCCGTGATTTGAATTTGCTGAATCCCTTCACTTAGGTTCGAAACTGAATTCCCACTTGTGGTACCGTTCCACAATATAGTATAACCAGGTGTTCCTCCTGTAGGATTAGCCAAGGCAGATCCCAAACTTGTGCCACAGGTTGTGGGTGATGTGCTAAAAGTAACCTCTAATGGAGAAGGCTCAGTTACTGTTGCAATGTTACTTGCCAAACATCCATTAGCATCCACAATATTAATGATGTAATTGCCGCTAAACAGACCGATGGCTGTGGTACTTTGCTGTCCTACACTCCATAGGTAGTTATATGGCTGAACACCTCCAGTTACTGTGGCAGTGGCAGTTCCATCACCAGAATCGTGACAGGAAGTCTCCGTAGTGGAAGTCATGATTGAGATAGGAGCTGGTTCAGTGATTGTGAAAGACTCAGTTGTCACACAACCTAGATTGTCGGTGACAGTTATAGTGTATGCATTGGCTGCTACATTTGAAATATCCTCTGTGAGTTGCCCAGAACTCCAACTGAACGTATATGGAGAAATACCACCTTCCACCGTCACGTCAATGGCGCCTTCACTATTACCTGAACACAATACATCTGTGACTGTTCCGGTAATTTTGATACCAGGAAACAGATTAAATGCGGAACCTACCAGTCTCTGAGTTGCATTATCGAAGAAACCTGAAGAAGGTGTGCCGCCCGAATTAGATGCAGAACCTGCCGACAAGCCAAAAGCACTGCTCGTCACAGTAATGTTAGATTCATAACAAGGTGAATTACTGTTTCCTAAACTGTCCGTATTAATGATGTACAGGTCACTCAAACCATTTGTAAAATCCTTTGAAGAACTTGTTACAAAAAATCCGTTTCTGTGGGTCCGAATTATTCTGGTTGGGGCGCTCGAAAAACTCAGGTCTCCATAAGACTTTGCCCAGGTCACATTTCCTTGATAATCTGTAGAAATAATGGTGGCTTTACCGCCAAATGATGCCGCTATTTTATAATGATTATTGAAGTCTATGGCGTTGTAAAAGATATCAGAATTAGATCCAGAGAAGGTTTTGGACCAATCGATATTGAAACTATTGTCCAGCTTAATGAGGTATGGTGTGGAATTAATGATTCTTCCTGTTAGTAAATAACCGTCATCAGCAATCAAGATTCCTTCCGGTCTGTAGACATTTGAAAAGCTGGCATTATCGATAATGGTTCCACTGCTATTAAGCTTAAAAATATTGAAACTTGGAAAGTCATCTATGGTCACTATGATATTACCAACCTTATCTATCTCCAGTGCAGAAACATTATTCCCCAGATCGTAACTGAGGTTAAAAAGCTCATTTCCGCCTAAGTCCAATTTGACAAAATTCGTATTTCCTGATCCGCCTCCAACGACATAGATGTAACCATCTCCTCCACTCCGAACCTCATCAAAATTGCCGTTATCGTACTCCTTAGTCCATTCAATATTCCCATTTTCATCTAGTTTAATGATGTAACCATTCACATCTGAAAAATCTCTGTATCCGGCAATCACAATTCCGTTATCCTCGGTTCTGCACATGGTCAAACCTCCTTCATTGCCCGTAGTTCCTAGATATGATGTCCAAAGTGTATCACCTGAATACGTCACTTTAGACACGTAACAATCTTCTCCTCCAAGTGGTGCACTCTCAGCAAAAGCCAAGCTCACGATAGATTCGTCCGGAAATGTCAATGAATGCTCGCCATAATCGCTACTTGGGCTTCCAAGAACTTTCTGGTAAGGCACAGGATTTGAAGCTGTATTGAGGCAAATATCATTGACCACTGGTGTTTTTACAGTTCTGGAGGCAGATTGTGTTCCACCAATAGCGATCCCGTTTGAAATTGTGTTGGAAGCTGTGAGATACGACAGGGCATAATCAGCACTCAATACATTGACTAAATTGCTCTGACAAGATGTCTTACCGTTCAAAGAGGTCTTTAACAGTCGATACGTATAATCATTAAATCCTTCGGTTCCAATTCCTTGACCGTAGAGTAAATAATAACCGTTTTCTTCTTCATTTTTGAAAATTCCTTTTGATTTATTGTTGGTTGCATCTCCAAAACTGGCAGACCAATCCATTGCGCCTTGATACATGGTCTTAAATACCCAGGTATCTTCAATGCCGTTTCCAAAACTATTGGAAGTACATGAGACAATGTAGCCATCTCCATCATCACTCACGAACGGATTACTCTCACTGACATTTCCTCCATAGGTTTTTGACCACCTGGGGGTACCCAAAGTAGAAGTTTCCGTCAAAATAATGTCGCTTCCTCCTGCCATGGTTACTTTTGTTCCGCTTAGTAAAAAACCGGTTGTGTTGGCAAGCGTCAATACACCTGAATATTGCACATCAGTATGCTCACGTGTAAAATAATGATTTCCAGTACTTTCATATACCTGAATTAAATAGGAGTCTGAACCAGACCTGCCTAGCACAGCTAACCTGGTGGAATATTGTGCCAAATCCAATAATTGATAAGCCACACTCGTTTCCTTTGTCCACAATTGGCTTCCCGAAAACGACAATTTTATAATCGCACCATGATGAGTGCTGCTGTAGTAATTTCTTCCTACTGCACACAGATTACCGTCATTGGTTTCTATGATGCCATTGGCTTCACCAGTTGTGCCTAATTGTCGAATCCATTCAAAATTACCTGTTGCATCAATTTTACCTACTGCAAATGCGTTGGCCAGTTCTCCAGCAAAGGCATAACTCCCATCAGACAATTGAATAAAATCATTGACCTCAATTGTACCTGTACCACTATAGGTGTAAGACCAATCAACAGAGCCATCATTAAAAGTTCTACAGACCAATAGTTCATTACCTTCCTGACCTACTAAAACACTACCGCCATTGTTGTCTTGTACAATGAATTTTGGCTCATTTAAAGAGCTAAAAGCGTATTCTTTTTCAAAAGTCTCGAACTGCGCGCCGACAGATTTCACCATCACACATAACGAAAGCAAAGCACAAATCTTGAAAGATCTCATATTAAACGGTTTAAAACACAAACTTATAGATAATAATCGGTGTTTAAAAGAACTAAATCAAGCTTTCGTCTATTTTATTTCAACATGGCATCACACTTATCCTCCATCCAATTTACTGTATACAGTTATTACTCAAAATAGATTGCTGCTCATCTGTAAACTATCAAGCTCCATTGATTTTCCTTACTATATTTGCTGTATGACCATCAAAGAGAAAGCAGAATACGTTGTTGAAGAGTTGGAAAAACTGTACCCGGAAACTCCCGTACCTTTAGATCATAAAGACTCCTACACCCTTCTTATCGCCGTATTGCTCTCCGCACAATGTACAGATGAGCGGGTAAACAAAATTACACCCTCTTTATTTAAACAAGCTGACAATCCATTTGATATGGTTAAGCTGGATGTGGAAGATATTCGAGAAATCATTAAGCCCTGTGGTTTGTCCCCAAGGAAATCGAAGGCAATCTATGGTCTATCAGAAATCCTCATTGATAAATACAACGGAGAGGTGCCTCAGTCGTTTGAAGCACTGGAGGAATTACCCGGTGTTGGACACAAGACGGCTTCTGTGGTCATGGCTCAGGCATTCGGCGTTCCTGCTTTTCCGGTTGACACGCACATACACCGTTTGATGTATCGTTGGGGGCTCACGAATGGCAAAAATGTGGCGCAAACGGAGAAAGACGCCAAAAGATTATTTCCTAAAGAACTCTGGAATAAGCTACATTTGCAGATCATTTTTTACGGCAGAGAATACTCTCCGGCAAGAAGTCCTAAATTGGATAAAGATTACATTACAAGAACCATTGGTCGTAAATCTGAAATTGCAAAACTGAAATGATCAAAATTAGAGTGGGTGGTGTTCCCGAGCATTTTAATCTTCCGTGGCATTTGTGTCAGGAAGAAGGGTTATTTGAAGCACTAGGGGTCAACATTGAGTGGAAAGATTTTCCAGGTGGAACAGGAGCTATGACCAGAGAACTCCGTCATCATGGCTTAGATATGGCCCTGGTACTCACCGAGGGAATGATCAGTGACATCAGTTTGGGGAACAAATCAAAAATCCTGAGTTTTTACACTGCCAGCCCGTTAGTTTGGGGGGTACACACTACTGCTTACAACAAATTTGAAGTTGTTAAAGACGTAGATCCTCCCATATTTGCAATAAGCCGATGGGGATCAGGATCTCATTTAATGGCTTATTTATTTGCCAAAAATCAGGGTTGGAATCCGCAAACGGACATCAACTTTAAAGTGGTCGGAAACCTTAATGGCGCCAGAGAATCTTTGGCTGAAAAGACCTCCAATCTATTCATGTGGGAGAAATTCACCACCAAACCTTTTGTGGACAGTGAAGAGCTCAAGCGACTTACCAATCAAGCAACTCCCTGGCCTTGTTTTGTCCTGGCGGGCACCAATGATTTCTTATCCAAACATGATGAATTGGCTGAAAAGGTTTTGAACACAGTTTTAAAAAGAGCTCACGAACTAAAAAATAGTGAAAAAGGACCTGCACTGATTGCAGAACGGTATCAACTGGAAGAAAAGGATGTGAGAGAATGGCTGAGCATTACGAACTGGCAAGCACAAAGCAATACAGACGAGAAAAGCATAGAGATGTGTATCGAAACACTGGAAGAATTGGCGATTCTTAAAAGATCCATCACGGTGGATGAACTTGTCTGGAAAAAATAAATCCCGCCAAGGCGGGATTATCAATTAATTTAAAGTTAGAATTTGTTTTCCGAGCGATCTGGTTTGGGTAGTTCCCAATGATTTCGAATAAGCTAGAATCGTGTTTAAACTTGATTCTTTCAACTCATTGTTTTCTCGCATTTCAGTTCCCAATAATTCGGCTCTGTTGTTTGCTTCTTGTCTGGATGTTTCGGAAAGTTCTTTTAGAGTAAAGGTTTTAATCATAGGCTTGTTTGATAAAGTTAATTTAAGCCTATAACGCCATCTTTTTTTGTTTATTGTTCCAACATGCTAATAAGTCATGATCATTTGATTTTCTTCAATCAGTCTTCTTAGATTAATCAGGGCATAGCGCATTCTTCCCAATGCCGTATTGATACTCACTCCGGTCTTTTCAGAAATGTCTTTAAAACTCATATCCTGGTAATGTCTCATCACAACAACTTCTCGTTGCTCTTCTGGTAAATAGTCCAAGAGTTTCTTGACATCACTGAATACCTGATCCATCACGATTTTGTCTTCAATGCTTTGATCATCCATTTTCAGTATAGAGAAAATATCAAAATCTTCATCCTCTCCATTGCTGGCATAAATGTTGGCTTTGGGCATTTTTTTTGCCTTTCTGAAATGATCGATGATTAAATTATGAGCAATGCGCATCACCCATGGCAGAAATTTGCCCTCTTCATTATACTTACCTTTTTTGAGCGTTTGAATAACCTTAATGAAGGTGTCCTGAAAAATGTCATTGGCGACATCCACATCTTTCACCATCATTTTAATGTAATTGAAGACTTTGTCCTTGTGACGATTCAACAACACCTCAAAAGAATTCTCATTTCCTTTGACGTAATGTCTGACTAGCTCCTTATCTGTGAGGGAAATAAATTGCATAACTCAACTTTAAATTAATTACTACGTGATCAAATTTTTTTAAAGTAAAGTTTTCTCTATATGCAATATTTTTTCAGGGTTTGTACTCGTTAAACAATTAGAACCTAAATTTGTTACAGGTATCCAATCATTTTGATCAAATATATAGTTTTCTATACGCAAACACCAAATTATTGGGTACATTTAACAGTGTTTAACATTTAAAGTGTAAGATTGACTGAGTGAACGGTAAGAAGAACATTATTATCAGAGGCGCAAGGGTACACAACCTAAAAAATATAAATCTCGACATCCCTAAAAACAGGTTTGTTGTGATAACCGGACTCAGTGGTTCCGGGAAATCATCCTTAGCATTTGACACACTATATGCAGAAGGGCAAAGACGCTATGTAGAGAGTCTGTCCTCATATGCGCGTCAATTTTTGGGCCGACTCGACAAACCGGAGGTGGATATGATCAAAGGCATTTCACCAGCCATTGCCATCGAACAAAAAGTAAGCTCTACTAATCCCAGATCAACTGTAGGAACTACCTCAGAGATTTATGAATATTTGAGGCTGCTTTATGCGAGAATTGGCAAAACATATTCTCCGGTAAGTGGTGAACAAGTCAAAAAACACCGCATTGAAGACGTCTTAGATTACCTGACGAAAAAAGAAGACGGTGAAAAAGTAATGCTCGGTTGTCCTCTCATTATTCCCGACGACAGAGATGTAGACAAACATTTGGACATTCTTTCCCAACAAGGTTTTTCCAGATTGTTAATTGACGGAAAGACAGTATCATTTGAGGACTATTCCCAAAAGAAAGATGTTCAGGTTGAGTTACTGGTAGACAGGTTCATTGTAAAAAATGAGGATCAAGACAACCTCAACCGCATCATGGATTCAGTTCAAACTGCCTTCTATGAAGGTCATGGAGAGTGCTTTCTTCACTTTAAGGATGACAAAATCCCTTTTAGTAACCAATTTGAACTGGATGGTATTCTATTTGAAGAACCCAGTGACAATTTTTTCAGTTTCAATAGTCCCATTGGTGCCTGCAAAACGTGTGAAGGTTTTGGAAGTGTGATTGGCGTTGATCCGGATTTGGTCATTCCTGATAAATCAAAGTCAATTTACGAAGGCGCCATTGCTTGCTGGGAAAGTCCCTCAATGAACATGTGGAAGAATGACTTGATCGAATGTGCCGCACAATACGACATTCCTGTCCATAAACCATTTCACGAGTTGAGTCCGGAACAAAAACAACTCGTATGGGATGGCAATGAAGACTTTCAGGGATTGGATGATTTTTTCAAATTCATAGAGAGTAAAACCTACAAAATTCAATATAGGGTAATGCTCAGTCGGTATAGAGGTAAAACACCTTGTCAGGACTGTCATGGAAGTCGTATCCGTAAAGACGCTGGCTATGTTAAAATTGATGGTACAAGCATTCAGGAACTTTTAGTGTCTCCCATCAGCAAATGCCTTACATTTTTTGAAAATCTTAAGCTCAATGAACACGACACGCAAATAGCCAATCGTCTTCTAAAGGAAATCACTAGCCGATTAAAGTATCTCTGTGACGTGGGACTTGGTTACCTTAACCTTAATCGACCTGCAGCCACTTTGTCCGGTGGAGAATCACAACGAATCAACCTGGCTACCTCTTTGGGAAGCAGCTTGGTGGGCTCCATGTACATTCTGGATGAACCAAGTATTGGACTGCATCCGAGAGACGGTCAACGTCTAATTTCAGTATTAAGGTCTCTTCAGGACATTGGAAATACAGTTATTGTGGTAGAACATGAAGAAGACATGATGCAGGAGGCAGACCACATTATAGACATGGGACCGATGGCCGGAAGTTTTGGTGGTGAAGTGGTTTTCTCAGGTACGCACAAAGAATTGATTAATACGACAAATAGCCTCACGGCCGACTATCTTCTTAAGCGAAAGCAGATTCCGATTCCGGCTTCAAGAAGAAAATCAGCCTACTCCATTCTTGTGGAGGGTGCCCGAGAAAATAACCTAAAAAATGTCTCGGTAGATTTCCCGCTGAATACATTGACATGTGTTACGGGCGTGAGCGGATCCGGCAAGTCTACTTTGGTTCGACAGGTGCTTTATCCCGGACTTAAAAAACTCATGGGGCAATCTGCCGGAAAAACAGGAGAGCATGATGCCATCACCGGTGATTGGGGCGCGTTGAATGCTGTTGAAATGATTGACCAAAATCCTATTGGCAAATCCTCAAGGTCCAATCCGGTTACCTACGTTAAAGCTTATGATGAGATTAGGCAACTTTATGCGTCTCAACAACTTTCTAAAATCAATGGTTACAAACCATCTCATTTCTCTCTAAATGTGCCCAGCGGAAGGTGTGATGCCTGTGAAGGACTTGGGCAGATTAAAATTGAGATGCAGTTTATGGCAGACGTCTATCTCGATTGTGAATCTTGTAAAGGAGAGCGTTTTAGAGATGAGATTCTGGAGGTCAAATTCAAAGAAAAAACCATCTCTGACATTCTTAAAATGACAGTTGATGATGCCATTGAATTCTTCAATCAATCTGAACTAAGAGCTTGCAAGAAAATTGTCGAAAAAATTGGACCGCTTCAAGAAGTGGGATTGGGGTACATGCAGCTGGGACAGTCTTCCAATACTTTAAGCGGTGGTGAGGCGCAACGCGTCAAACTGGCTTCTTTTCTTGCCAAAGGTGAGCAGCAAAGTAAAACCCTTTTCATTTTTGACGAACCTACTACAGGACTCCATTTTCATGACATTAACTTCTTACTTAAAGCCCTTAATAAACTTGTTGACCAGGGACATTCTGTACTCATTATTGAACACAATGGAGATGTCATTAAAAATGCGGATTGGGTGATTGATATCGGTCCTGAAGGCGGAGACAAAGGTGGCAAAATCATATTTGAAGGTACACCAGAGGACCTTGTTAAAGAGAAGTCGTCACACACAGGGCAATTTTTGAAAGAAAAACTGGCGTAATTTTAGTATGTTAGGTATATGATGAGACATTTGCTCACCATTTTTTGCGTGTTTATTTTGAACGTGTCCTGGGCACAGTTTGAGTGCGAAACCCTTGCCAAATTACCGGATAAGTTGAGAGAATCTTCCGGGTTGGTTTTTGAAAATGACAATAGTTTCTGGACCATTAATGATGGGGGGAACGGTCCTTACCTTTATAACATTGATTCAAGCGGGAAAATCAATAGAAAAGTTGAGCTTAAAGACCATAAAAACTATGACTGGGAAGCTCTGCACCTTTCCGATGATGGCTATTTGTACATTGGAGATTTTGGTAACAATGCCAATAAGAGAAAACATTTGAAAATCTTAAGAATTAAATTCTCCAAACTCATTGGCGGAGACGATTTTAAGGTAAAGGAACTTGAGTTTTCTTTCGATGATCAGGATAAATTCCCACCATCCGACTCACAAAAAATCTACGATTGTGAAGCCATGGTAGTCGTTCGAGATAGCATCTATTTAATCACCAAAAACAGAACCAAGCCATACGACGGCAAAATACACATCTATGCCATGTTGGCAGCACCGGGCAAACATAAAGCAAAACGAATCATGACCTATCAATCCGGAGTTAAAAACATGTACAACGGATGGATCACAGATGCCGATATTAGACATCAGCATTTGTACCTATTGTCGCACAACAAGCTTTTTAAAATACCAAATTTCGCGCAAAATCCATTGGTCAAACGGAAACTCAAGACCTTTAAATTGTGCAGTTTTTCTCAAAAAGAAGCCATTGCTTTTGGGCATGGCAAGCGTTTTTATTTGACTGATGAAAAATTTGGTGTTTTAGGACCTAAACTTTACAAAGTAACCTTACCTTAGATTGTTCGTAGGTAGCTATTTACATGAGGGGACTTCTGGTCATATCACTCTTCCTTTTTTCTATCCATTTATTTGGACAGCAATACAACTTTCGTCAATATAGTGTTGAACATGGCTTGCCAAGATCTAGTGTGTATGCCTTACACGAAGACAGTAGAGGTTATTTGTGGGTAGGACTTGAAGGCGGAGGTGTTGCCAAATTTAATGGGTATCACTTTGATGAAATTTCAATGATTGATGGCCTTCCGTCACAAAATGTCAGAGCCGTTATTGAAGGAAAAAACGGGGTTATGTGGTTTGGGACTACGGAAGGACTGGTTAAATATGATAAAGGGAAACTTATAAATATCACTGAAAAAGATGGTCTGGTGCACAACTATGTCAGAACACTTTGTATTGATCATGAGGGTCGTCTATGGATAGGCACCAATGGCGGTATGAGTATCTATGATGGTGAAACCTTTTCCAATTACCTGGCACCCGATCAAATTCCACACAAAAAAGTGCGTATCATTATCCACGATCACCTGGATCGCATTTGGGTGGGGACCAATAGTGGCGTGTTGATATATGAGAATGGTCAGGAAACTCACCGATTTGACATGACAAATATACTGCCGGATAATACTGTTCTGGAAATCTATGAAGACAGTCGATCAACGGTTTGGCTAGGAACCAAAAACGGAGTAGTCGCACTTGGCGAAAGTGATACGGTTATCTACGATATGTCAGACGGTCTCATCAATAATCGCATACGAGCCATTGCTGAAGATCGATTTGGTCACCTGTGGTTTGGAACCAGAACAGGGGTCAGCAGATTCGATGGAGAAGAGTTCCGCTCGTATACGGAAGAAAACAGATTAAGTCATAATAGAATACGTGACATCCTTAAAGATTCTCGTGGAAACTTATGGTTTGCTACCTATTATGGTGGTCTGTCTAGGTACTCCGGAAACGATTTTGTGGCTTACACTACTAAAGAAGGCCTGATCAGCGATCAAATATTTACCATTAATGAAGATGAACAACAGGATATCATTATAGGAACTTTTGATGGTGTGAGTAAAATTAAATTCAAAAATGAACTCATCGATAGTATCTGGAACGGAAGTGAAAAAACTGGTTTAATGGGAAGCAAGGTTTACTGCGCCTTTAAGGATGATAAGGACTTTTACTGGTACGGTACGGATTTCGGGATAACCATTGAAAAAGGAGGTCAACTTTGGCCCATTGGTGTAGAACAAGGCTTAGTAGCTGAAGATGTGTATACGATTTTTGAGGACAATCGTAACCAATACTGGCTTGGCACTTCCGAAGGATTGAACCTGATTCATTTCGAATCCGTCGATGATTATCAAGTATATACGTTTCCCGAGCTAGATTCTATAGTTGATGGCACAGACGTACTCACCATTTGTCAAGATCCCTTCAAGAATATTTGGTTTGGACATAGAAATGGCAGCCTGGCTTGTTTATTACCAGATGGTAAATTCATCAAACCTAAAATCGATAAAGACATCTCTCATATTATCAACATCACACTTGCGGATGGCTTTTTATGGATTGGAACGGACTCTAAAGGTTTATACAAACTTGAACTTCCTAAAAATGGATTTGATCAGGTTTTGCATGCAGAAAACTTAAGCATTAAGAACGGACTCAGTTCCAATCACATCTACTCTTTCTTGAGAGACGACAAAGGCAACTATTGGTTAGGTTATGAAAACGGTTTGGATAAAATCACCCTTAACAAAGATCTAAAGATTACCCACATCAAGCACTACAATAGAGAACATGGTTTGTACGGACAAGAGATTCATGAAAACGCCAGTTTTATGGACTCTCAAAATAGACTATGGTTCGGCACAGTTGAAGGTGCTGCAGTCTTCAACAACTCTTACGACATACTTAACGACAAAGCGCCTACACTGCACTTCAAATACATTTCCATCAAGGGTAAGGAAGAACTTTCTGTTGAGCAAAATGACGATTTTAAAAGCATCTACTTTGAAGATGAAATTCCGGATATTCTCGAGCTCCCCCACTACAAAAACACCATCAATTTCAACTTTGTTGCCATCAACCTAAGTTCTCCTGAAGGCACAAGGTACAAATGGAAATTGGAAGGCTGGGACAAAGAATGGTCTGAACCGAGCAGTCGACAATCGGTTACTTATACCAACCTACCTCCCGGCGACTATCGTTTTAGACTTATGGCCGCCAATGAAAATGGAATCTGGACTGAGCAATCCTTGGACGTTAGATTTGAAATCAATGCCCCATTTTGGCAAAAGTGGTGGTTCATTTTATTGGCATCAGCTGCAGGATTTCTTCTTATTGTTGGCGCTATGCGATTGAGAAACAGAAAACTACTCAATGACAAGTTGAAATTGGAAGCCCAGATTCATGAAGCCACCGAAACCATTCGAAAAGAAAAGCACGTTATTGAAGCACAAAGCAAAGAAATTGAATTCCAAAAAGACGAACTGTCAGAAATTAACAAATCCATTACCGACAGTATCAACTATGCGCAGAGGATTCAAAAAGCCATTATGCGGCCCAATAAAAATGCTTACAACACACTTGAAGGCAAAAATTTCATTCTGTACAAACCCAAAGACATTGTAAGCGGTGATTTTTACTGGATGAAGGATATAGATGGTTGCTCTTATATTGCTGCAGCAGATTGCACAGGACATGGTGTTCCTGGTGCCTTCATGAGCATGATTGGTATTACCTATTTAGATCAGATCATTGGTTTGAACAAGCAATACGATCCTGGGAAGATTCTTGGCGAGCTTAGAAACAATGTAATTGAAGCATTGAGAAACGAGAGTTCCGACAAAGCCAAGGATGGCATGGATATTTCGTTTTGCCGCATTATTTGGGAGGACATGCGCATAGAATTTGCGGGTGCCAACAACCCTATTTACATTATTAGGAACGGTGAGTTAATCGAAACTAAAGGCGATAAAATGCCAGTTGGAGAGCACGTTCTTGACGATCAGCCCTTTACCACCCATGAAGCCAACATTCAAAAAGGAGACATGTTATTCCTATTCTCAGATGGCTATGCAGACCAATTTGGTGGAGAAAAAGGGAAAAAATTTATGTACCGTCGATTTAAGGAAATTCTCATAGAAAATTCTCAGAAAGACTTAGAATTTCAAAAACAACAATTGGCAGACGCCTTTGAGAATTGGAAAGCAGATCATGAACAGGTAGATGACATCCTTGTAATTGGAATTTCAATATGATTGAAGCAGTTATTTTTGACATGGACGGGATCATCATTGATTCTGAACCGTTTTGGAGGCAAGCAGAAATTGATGTCTTCAAAGGCGTGGACATTCATTTAACGGAAGCCGATTGTCTCAAAACGCTTGGGTTTAGAATTGATGAAGTTGAAGACTACTGGTTTGAAAGACAGCCATGGCCCAATAGACAGCGCGGAGAGATTTCTGAAAAAATCGTTGATCAAATGGTGCACTACATTTCAACGGAAGGCAAAGCCATGGATGGTGTGTACCATGCCCTTGATCTATTTAAATCTATGAATCTCCCTATGGCCGTAGCCAGTTCTTCGCATATGCGCTTGATCCATGCGGTAATTAAAAGGTTGAATATAGAGCCTTACTTTGAGATTTTATGTTCAGCTGAAAATGAAGAATTTGGGAAACCTCATCCAGCTGTCTTCATTTCTGCTGCAAAAGCCTTAAACGTAGCACCTAATAAATGTTTGATCATTGAAGATTCTCCTAGCGGGGTAATTGCGGCAAGGGCGTCAAAAGCCAAGGTGATTGCTATTCCGGAGGCACTCAATAAGGATAGGGCTGAGATGGGGATTGCAGATATAACTTTATCGAGCTTGTTGGACCTGAATTCTAAGCTTATAGATTCTATTTAGTCGCTATTTTTTGAAAGAAATCCAGGTGCTTTTGAGCCACTATTTTCCAAGTAAAATTGTCCTTTACCCGTTGAAATGATGATTCGGATTTGGCAGTCTTTTCCTCTGCAGATGCATGATAAAAATCGAGTATGGCTTGTTTTAATTCAACCACACTATTCTTTGTAATCAGGTAGCCATTTGACTCATCAACTAACTCTGCAGTAGCACCTACATCAGATACAATAATGGGCAAAGATTTACTCATGGCCTCAAGCACAACGGTTGGCATCCCCTCAAACAAAGTAGGAAAAACAAAAGCATGGCTATCTTTATACAATTGAACCAGATCCTCATCAGAAATAAACCCCCAATATTTTACATTATCGATCACATGATTCTGAGTGTAGTGATCATAGAGAGGCCCTTTTCCAGCTAAATCATAGCTTATTTTACCCTGATAGCCTTCATTATTCAATTCTTCGATTGCTTGAATGAGAATATGGATTCCTTTATTGTGTGCGAATCTCGCAACAAACATAAGTCTTAAAGGTCCGTTTTGAAGCGTAAAATCCTTTTCAATTTTCTGATCAACTATTGTGGCATTTGGCAGAACTACCAACTTATCTTTACCAATAACCTCCGACAAAATATCTGTTAACCTTCCTCCCAATGAGACCACTGCCCTGCTCGACTTAAAAATCTTCTTAAAAACCCTTTTAAAAGGAATGGCAATGACTTTGTCCTTAAATCCAATTGCCTGGTATGGCTCCAAACCATGAGGATTGACAATTAACCTATCCGAGAACGTTTCACTTTTGTACCAAACGGACAATCCTTGAGAATAAATAATATCGTATTCTCCTTTGAGCAATTCCTCATACATCCTGACAGAATAGGCCCGGCATTCTCTGAGGTAATTCTTTTTCACATCAATACCTGGCACTAAGATTTCCTGAATATTCTTAAATCCTTCAAACAAATGGTCATCATGTGGATGAAACACAACAATTTCCAATTCCGAATACTTTGCGAGTGCTTCAATCAACAAACGTGAATGCCTTTGCATTCCACCAACCGCCTTGGGAAAGATGCCGTCAGTGCAAAATGCAATCCTCATTGAATCAAGGTTTTGATACCTTCATCAATTCCCCACTCAGGCTCCCAGCCAGTGATAGACTTTAGTTTGGAAACATCCGCAAGCAAATGCATTCTGTCAGTTTTACGAACCCTTTTAGGATCAATTTCAATCTCCACCTTCTCTCCCAATTGTCTTTCAAAAGCCTGAACAATTTCTCTTACCGAGTATTCAATTCCTCTTCCCAGATTAAAAGTATCCAAGCCTTTCATATCACTCATCATTAACAAGCGAACCGCTCTGGCCATGTCATAAGTATGGATAAAATCTCTTTTGGGTTCTAGATTACCAAGTTGAATGCTCCTTTTTCCATTATTAATCTGTGCCTGAATTTCTGGTATTAAATGAGGATTGGTTTCATTGGGACCGAATGCATTGAAAAAACGACAAATCACTGTATCAATGCCACTCTCCAAATGGAACATCTTGCATAGATGTTCTCCGGTTAGTTTTGACAAACCATAGATATCGAGCGGCCCCACCGGATGCTCTTCGGTGACTGCTTCATCATAAATGGGATACACTGCTGCAGTGGAAGCAAAAAACAGACGTTTCACAGAACCACATGCCTGAGTTGCATCCAGAACATTGATGGTTCCGGAGATATTAATATCTGAAGACATGTAAGGATTCTCATTACAAAAAGGAATAAAGTGAATTGCAGCCAGGTGAATCACCCAGTCCGGCTGAACGTCATTTATTTTTTTGAGTATTGATGAGCGATCTCGGATATCTAATTGAAAAAAGTGATCATCCGGAACCTCAGAGATAAACTGCCTATTGCCGAAAGATAAATCATCAATCACAAAAATCTCATGATCTCTTGTCAGTTCTCTAATAACGGCCGATCCGATAAATCCTGCGCCTCCTGTGATGATTACTTTTCCCATTTTATTTTTCCTTCTTGTAAAAGTATAATTCTTTGCTACACAATATTGTGGATTATTGATGAGTAATTAACATTCACTGTTGAATGGTCTATTTATTCCGATTTCATAAAAAAGACGTTGTCTGCGTAGTCTTCTGGCAAATCAGAATATTGATGTATTTGCTTTAGTTTAAACGGCCAGGATTTTGGCAAGAAAGCCTTATATCCCAATTCAAACATCAATTCGAACAAAGATTTTGCGTCATCTCCGGCAGCTTCAAGATGTTTCTGAATTACTTCTACTACCACCATACACTTGGGAGATTTTTTGAGTATTTCTTTTGCCCCCTTCAAAACCTTCAGTTCTCCCCCTTCAACATCAATTTTTAGAAGATCAATGTGATCAATTTGTTTAGAATCGCAGTAATCATCCAGTCTAACAATTTGAATATCTTCAGTTCCGGCATTGTTATACTCATCCACATAGATAGATGCCCCAGATTTTTTGTTCCCAAACTTAATCTTTAGGGTTTCTGGCTTTTCCCCCACTCCGTTTTGATTAAATGAAATGATCTTAAATCCATTGAGATCAGCATTTTTCTTTAATAAATTAAAATTATATTCGAGCGGTTCAAATGCGTGAATGGATGCCTCAGGGTACAATTTTGCCAGATTGATTGAGTATAATCCGATATTGGCTCCACAGTCAAAAATCACAGGGTTTTCCGTGTGTCTCAAACAAGTTTTTATTTGATTGAAAGTATTGACTTCAGGAATATCATACAGATAGATGTTTTTCATTAAGTACTGATCCAAATGAAGTTCGAATTTAGCGCCAAGGCGATTCTTGTAAAGCATGGTGCCTTCGGGTATTTTCACTCTTGAAGCTAATTTGCTTTTTCCAAATGAAAACGGAAATTTACGGAGGTATGACAGAGTAAGCGACATCCAAATCGGTAATAATTCACTACAAATAAAGGAATTTGAACAAGAAAGTCAAAAGAACGTCCCCACTCCCTGCTGCTAAAGGTCATCAAGTATTTGTAACTGACTGATAGTTTTTATATTTGAACCTCAGCATGAAAAAAAGCATCAAAGTTGGCACCAACGCTTTAAGTTATCTGGAAGAACGAAATTTTTCCGGTTTGCCATACAATGAAGACATCACTTTTCACAAACTTAACGACCTCTATAAAATATACAATCACTTGTTGTTTAAGATAAGAGGCAAGGTTAATCCTGATTATCAATATAGTTTTAGGGACTTTGGACTAAATAGCAGTGTAGATTTGTTTCACTTTTTTTCTTCCATATATTTTGGGAAGAAACCATGGTTTGTGACCTCCAGCGTACCAATTCCCAGGTGGACCAAGAATCATGAAATGGGTATTTCCCCTCTTCTAAGAGAGAACTGCAAGGGCATTTTATTGCTCAGTGAAAACTGTAAAAAAAGGCAATTAAGCAAACTCGATGAACTTAATTTATATGACCGAAGAATTGAAGATAAGATTCAAATCATTCCTCCGTCTCAGAAGACTTTAATCAAATCATACAACCATAAAATTCTGAACAACGAAAAAATAGTTTTCACACTTATTGGTCACCAGATTTTAATAAAAGGAGGATTAGAAGTCGTTAGAACTTTTGTCAGACTTCAGGAAAAATTTCCAGATCGTTTTGAGGTCCATATCGTTTCATTGCTCCACAAATCTGGTTTTCTAGACTACGACAACAGCAAGGAGGATATCGATGAAATTAAACGAACTATGTCTCAACACAACTTCTTTATTCATACACCTCAAATGGATAATCAATCGGTGATTGATTTATTAAAACGTACACACGTATCACTGCTCCCTTCACATGGTGATTCATACGGTTATTCCGTTTTAGAGGCACAAGCTTGTGCATGTCCAGTTATATCAACCAATATTTCGGCACTACCTGAATCAAACAATGGTGATTTAGGCTGGATGCTTGAAGTTCCAACCATTAATAATGGACGAGCAGATGTTTACACAACTAAGGAAAGATTAAGATTTTCGGAGTTTCTTGAAGAGCAGTTATATCACACCATAAGCCAAATTCTTGAAACCCCATCAATCATAAAAGTGAAAGGCCAGGCTTCTTTAGAAAAAATCAGGCTTAAACATTCGCCAGACGACAGAGCAAATACAATCAAAAATCTTTATCTTGGCGCTCTCAATTAATTGATTAAATGGCAAAAGTACTTGTAACAGGTGGTGCGGGCTTCATCGGAAGTCATTTGGTAAAAGGATTGGTAAATGCCGGGCATGAAGTCGTTGTGGCAGATATCCTGATGCGCGGAAATAAGATTGATTCTGAACTCATGAAAAAGATTGAGTTTCATAAAGCTGACGTTAAGGATCGAAAAAAAATGTTGAAGATTGCTGAAGGCTGTGACTTCATCTACCACTTTGCCGCTGTGCTCGGGGTTGATGTTGTGGCTGACAATCCCGTGGAAACAATGGACACTGAGGTGAAAGGTATGCAAAACATGGTAGAAGCATGTCTTCAATACGGTGTTAAGAAGATCATATACGCCTCTACGAGCGGTATCTACGGACACTCTGCGATCTCGGACAGTGTAACTGAAAACATTATTGTTGATCCAAGAACGAGTTATGCCATTGCCAAAAGATACAATGAAATCTATTTAGGCGCGCAACACGACGAAAAGGGCTTGAAATCAGTCTCACTTAGATTTTTTAA
>JAUILH010000179.1 GCA_030433115.1 Bacteroidia bacterium
GACTATGATGCTGATGTCGCATTTATCATAGGTGGGTACAACAGCTCCAACACCTCTCACCTGCTTGAGTTATTAGAAGACAAATTCAGATGTTTCTATATTGATGGCGCTAAAAGATTGAGTCATTCTGGCACGATCGACCACTTTTCCCTTGATTCAAAGTCTAATGTAACCACCAACGCGGAGTTGAGCGATTTTAAACGCATTATCATTACTTCCGGTGCGAGTTGTCCGGATGCGGTTGTCGATGAGGTGATTGAAAAAATACTGGAAGCGCATTCCCCCATCCAAAAATCAGTTGATGGAGCGCTCAAAGAGCTACTGGAAACTAGCCTTTAATGGCATACTTCTGTAGTCTCTCGTAAAAAGGCATACACTCCTCCAACAATTCTTCCTGCTTTGGAGTAAGAATTTTCAGGTCTTTCTCTATGTCCTTAAACGAGCCTGTTTCATGCATATGAGCACACCAATTTCTAGATGGCAAACTCTCAACATCCTTTTCGCCTTTTGGCCACTTAGTCATTTTACTATTGTACATTAAGTTGAGTTTTTTGCACAACTGAGCTAAAATGACATCCGGTTGCTCTAACAAATCTTTGGTATCAACTACAATAGGCTCTATGCCTAATTGAATGAGGTATAAAACCTGATGGTATTGTACTTCATAGCAAGTATCTAAAAGCAATTGCTCTTCTTTTTCGATATCGTTGGCCAGAATCATTCTAGCTGGATGAGAAATGAGGAATACATTGTCGAAATGAGTCATGAAATCCCACTGCAAACCAACTGCCTGATCTGATTTGTTCTTAACAAAGAGAACGTCCTTATTCAAATCGCAGTTAACAAGCATGTCAATGATTTTATGAGGATCTATTTCCATTTTTTCCAGTACCTCCTTTCGAAATGGAATATCGATTCCGGAGAAACCTAAATAATATCCGAACAAAGGCTCATCAGTTACTGCAGTATCTTCTCGTTGGGAGAATGAATACAACAATCCGGTTGCCACATCTCGTGGACCAGACCATAGGGCAATTCTTTTAGATTTTGCTTGCATAATTCGAGCCCATTTAACTGGTAAAGGCTCAAAAAGGTTACAAAATGATTATTCTTTTACTGCGCTACATAGGTATATATAAAGTATCCCTGTTGCTTTTTTGGGGCCTTAGGGTCTCTATCGAAACGCTCTTTTTTAGCATATGCAATGGCTTGTTGAAGCGCATAAGGTTCTTTCATGGTGGTCTTAGAATAATCAATAGTTGGTGTTCCAACTACATAGCCTATCGGGTCGATGGTTACTTTGACATAGATAACACCACTTCCCTTGCCAGTGTATCCTGGTATTTTAAGACCTCTTTTGTTCCGAGTACTTCTGGATGGTGAAGAAAAATCGTAATCTGCCATGGTTTTAGCCGCTTTCTTGGTTTTCCCATCACCCCCGCTATTATCGTCGTCCTTTGGTTTATTGAAATCGTAGTCCTTCTCTTCCCCTAGTCCAAGGTCATAATCCTTGTTCTGAGAATCAAGATCCTTTTTGATATCATCAATCATATCCTGAACACTTTCTTCCGCACTTTTTGAAGCATCCGAAGGAATGTATTGACTGTAATCATTGTCGGATGTCTCTCTTGAGTCATTCACATCAGAAGACAACGCAGTAATGTCTTCTGGGTTAACATCCTGATCCAGAGCCTCCGTTTCATGAGTTTCGTCGGGAATTTTGAGATCGTCCTCAGTCATTACTTCAACCAGTTCTTCCTGAGCTTCCGCATAACTGTAATATGTTGGCGCATCAATATCCGTGATCAGAAAATAAAAGGCTATGACAGCATGCACCAATACAACACTAATAGTTGAAAGAAATGAAATTGAAAATATTTCCAGAATTTTTCCCATTCTATACAAAGGTACTACTATAGATATACGTTACAGAAGCGCCAAGGTTCAAATCTTTCAAAGACGGTATGTTAAGATTCTATATAGAATCTACTTCCTGAAACTCAACTGTAAGACCTGGAATTGTCTGTTGAAAGTGTAACCCCATTTCTTCCATTTCAAGATCGTCCTCCTCAAAATGCCAAATGACTTTGAAGTCAAGACTGCCATCGTTTTTCTTATCCTGAAATAATTCCATGATAGACCTGATCACACTGGAACTAGAGGTATTTAAATACTCAATATAGAACTTAAGAGTGAAGAAAGACTGACCGATAGACGCCTTTTCCAATGCTTCAAATGTGGGCATATAGAACTCAATGGCATCCTCCGGCAAAGACCTACCACGCATGATCATTTCGGGAACGCTGTAATCCACAATTATCTCAGGTGTCTTAACGGTTGCGGGAAGATGAAATCTATCAGACATAATGCTAAGTTATGAAATCAATTTAAAATTGATGTACTAAAAACCGAAAACAACAGGTGTATGGCATGTATGCTATATCAGCTGTCTGCTTTTCATGTAGAAATGTTTGTCGTTAAAAGAATATTTCATGTCATTCATCAATTGTTCTAATCGTTTCACTCAAAATTATCGTCTATTCATAAAAGCGTTGGCAAATGGATTTACTTTTTGAAGAAAAAACGATTAAAGAAAGAAACGAGATGAGATTGGCTCAGGAAGTGACGGCATATCACATGGGAGAAGCCGTTAAATTATATAACAATGCAGTGGACGTTTACAACAAAACGGATTCGCTGTATCAGGCTCAGGAAAAAGCCATGATTATTTTAAAAAGAGCCATCCCACACTTGATGGAATCCAAGAAAAGTGCCGCCAACAATGAGCAATTGCTCAATATTTTTTCGGGCATGCAAACCATAATGTCAGCAAAAAAGAAATTACCGCTTGCATTCATCTAGGACCATTGGTCCACTCCTCATAGCTTAAATGTTGATTGTCCCCTAATGTTTTCATTAGGGGATTATCTTTGCGCTATATTTGATCTTAAATTATTAAGCAATGAGATTTTCCATACTACTTATTACCGGCTTATTGTGCGGATCGCTACAGGCACAAAAAAAGAACAACTCTGATGATTATTTCATCAAGTCGAGCACGGTATCTGCCCTTAAATTCAGAAACATTGGTCCGGCTTTAACAGCTGGAAGAATAGCCGATTTGGCCGTTAATCCAAATAATAAAAGTGAATATTACCTGGCCATTGCATGCGGTGGTGTATTTAAAACAACTAATTCCGGTAATACTTACTACCCAATTTTTGATTCACAAGGTTCTTACAGCGTTGGTTGCATTACGATAGATCCAAATAACACCAACACCATTTGGGTAGGTTCAGGCGAGAACAATAACCAGAGAAGTGTTGCATATGGAGACGGCATTTACAAATCTTTAGACGGAGGAAAATCCTGGAAGAATATGGGCCTAAAAAACTCTGAGCATATTCATAAAATCATTGTTTCTCCGGAGAATTCTGACCTCATTTATGTTGCAGCCAACGGTCCATTATGGAATAAGGGAGGAGAAAGAGGTATTTATATGTCTGAAGATGGCGGTGAAACCTGGAAAAATATTCATTCCGTTTCAGACAACACGGGCGCCTGTGATTTGGTGATGGATCCAAGAGATTCAAAAGTCATGTATGCGGCTTTTCAACAAAGGAGAAGACATGTTTGGACCTACATTGGAGGTGGACCTGAGTCTGCTATTTATAAAACTACAGATGGTGGTAAAAACTGGAGAAAAGTCTCAAGTGGTCTGCCATCAGTAGATATTGGGAGAATTGGTTTGGCCATTCCTCCAAGTAACCCCGATATTGTTTACGCCATTGTAGAAGCGGCACAGGACAAAGGTGGTTTCTTCAAGTCCACTAATCGTGGAGAAAGCTGGAGCAAAATGAACTCATATTCAACCAGTGGAAATTACTATCAGGAATTGTACTGTCACCCAACGGATGAAAATACTGTTTTCGCAATGGACACATGGCTCCATCACACTGAAGACGGTGGAAAAACTTTTAAGCAGACAGGAGAAAAAAGCAAGCATGTGGACAACCATTGTATGTGGATTGATCCGGATGATCACAATCACTGGCTGGTTGGTTGTGACGGTGGTTTATATGAAACCTGGGATGCTGCTCAAAATTGGCAGTTTAAACCGAATTTACCCATCACACAGTTTTATAAAGTTGCTGTGGATGAAGCCACTCCATTTTACAATGTATATGGAGGTACTCAAGATAACAACAGTTTGGGCGGACCATCAAGAACGATCAACAATGCTGGAATTTTAAACTCGGATTGGTATATCACTAACGGAGGTGATGGTTTCGAATCTGCCATCGATCCGAAAGACCCCAACATTGTTTATGCACAAGCCCAATATGGTTGGTTGGTGAGATACGACAAAAAAAGCGGTGAGCGTGTTGCCATTCAGCCCATGCCTGCCAAAGGTGAACCCGGATTAAGATGGAACTGGGACGCTCCATTGATTATCAGTCCGCACAACAACAAAAGACTGTATTTTGCCGCCAACAAGCTCTTCAAAAGTGATGACAGAGGTGATACCTGGGAAGCAATTAGTGGTGATCTTACCCAACAAATTGACAGAAATGAATTACCGGTAATGGACAAAGTTTGGAGCATTGATGCTGTCATGAAAAACAGGTCTACCACAATTTACGGAAACATTGTTGCTTTGGACGAGTCTCCAATTACAGAAAACCTATTGTATGTAGGTACTGATGATGGCTTGATTCAGGTAAAAGATGGAGATCAGGACTGGAGAAGAGTGAGCAGTTTTACAGGTGTACCTAAGAACACCTATGTGAATATGATTGTAGCCTCCATGCATGATGCCAATACTGTATTCGCTGCGTTTAACAACCACAAAAAAGGCGACTACAAACCATATCTTCTCAAAAGTACTGACAAGGGCAAATCATGGACGTCCATTGCTGGTAATTTGCCGGAACGCGGCTCAGTTTATGCCATTGCTCAAGATCATGTCAATAAGGATTTGCTATTTGCTGGTACCGAGTTCGGGGTGTATTTCACGATTGATGGCGGTCAACATTGGGTTGAGTTGGGCGCAGGATTGCCAACGATCGGCGTTAGAGACATTGCCATTCAGAGACGCGAAAATGATTTGGTCCTTGCCTCATTTGGAAGAGGATTCTACGTTTTGGATGATTACTCACCATTGAGGTCTTTAACTAAGGAGAATTTGGAAAGTGACGCTTTCATGTTCCCAATTAAGACATCTTTGATGTATGTCGAATCAAATCCACTTGGTTTAAGAGGCATTGGATCTCAGGGAGAGAGCATGTATGCTTCAGAGAATCCACCCGTTGGTGCTACTTTTACTTTCCACTTAAAAGAGGGTGTAAAGACAAAAAAAGAGATCAGACGCGAACTGGAAGCCCAACAAATTAAGGATGGCGAAAATGTTAGCTACCCTACTCCGGAAGAGATGTTGATGGAAGATCAGGAAGAAGATCCGTACTTAATTTTCTGGATAAAAGATAGTAAAGGCAATGGTGTAAAAAAGATTAAGACCGGAGCCAATGCAGGTATGAAGCGTGTTGTTTGGAATTTCAGACATACCACGACTACCCCTGTAAAGACAAAGAAAAATGCGCCCGGAAGATACGGTATGGCAGATGATGGTTTCCTTGCCTTGCCAGGTAAATACACGGTAGAAGTTTACAAAAGTGTAAACGGTGAAATCACAAAACTGACAGAACCACAATCTTTTGAAGTTGAAATGCTCAATAACAAGACACTTCCTGCTGATGACAAATTGGCTTTGAACCAATTTTACGAAGACATTTCGGAAATCAGGAGACGCGTGAGAGGTACAAGCAATCAAATGGGAGAAGTGTCTAATCAGATTTCTCATTTGAAAACTGCCATTCAGGAAATTCCGGATGTGCCTCTTAAATATATGTCAGACTTAAAGGCCATCGAAAAAACGATGAATGACTTGTATATTGATATGTGGGGTAATGGAACGCTTTCAAAACACCAATTTGAAACTGCCCCAAGTTTTGCGAACAGAATTGAAACTGTGATTTGGACCATGTGGAGCGCGTCATCAAAACCAACTAAGACAAGCATTGACAATATGGCCATTGCCAAGGAGGAATACGAACAGTTTTTGCCGAAATTCAAAGCAGCTCAGGGCAAACTCAATGAACTCGTAAAATCTTTGGACGCTTATAATGTCCCTTATACTCCGGGAAGAGATAACTCCTGGAAAAAAGATTAAACTATGCTCTCAAAGGGCATTTGGTACATGCTGGGTTCCAGTGCATCATTTGCCCTTGTTAACTGGTGTGTCAAATATCTGGATCACATTCCGGTGAATGAGTTGATTTTCTTTAGGTCGATTATTTCATTGTCTATATGCTTGTACTTTGTACGTAAGTTGAAATTACCAGTGTTGGGCAACAACAAATTATGGTTATTGGGCAGAGGTGTCTTTGGGGTAAGTGCACTCACCATCTTTTTCTTCACCATTCAAAATCTTGATCTGGCAAGCGCTACGGTTGTGCAATACATGTCGCCAGTTTTTACAGTCATTCTGGCTATGTATTTCTTTGGAGAAAAAGTCAAACCAGTTCAATGGTTCTTCTTTGCTCTGGCATTAGCAGGCGTGTTGGTGATGAAAAACCTTAAACAGGGCTTTAATGCAAATGACGTTTACCTTCTACTGGGCGTTTGTTCTGCATTCCTGGCTGCAATCGCCTATAATTGCATCATTAAGTGCAGACACACAGACCACCCCATTACAGTAGTCATGTATTTTCCATTGCTTGCAACTCCAATTATGGCGGTTTGGTGCCTTTTTGATTGGGTCACGCCACAAGGAAATGATTGGTGGTTATTGCTTTTTATTGGAAGCATGACTCAGGTAGCTCAGGTTTGTATGACCAAAGCTTTGAATGCTGAGGACAGTTCAATAGTAATGCCGTTTAAGTACGTTGGTGCCATCTGGGCATTTCTGATCAGTGTCTTCTTCTTTAAGAAAGATTTTGAGCCCTACACACTCATTGGTATAGCAATGGTACTTACCGGTGCGATTTTGAACAGTATGGTGAAAAAAGATAAAGTAAAGATCTAGTTCAGATCTCGGTGGTC
>JAUILH010000180.1 GCA_030433115.1 Bacteroidia bacterium
CCTGGTGTCTTATTTCATGAACTTTCGGTGACCCAGAAGCGGGGCTTCCACTTTCTGGCCTGGCAATCACTTCAGGATGGTAATTTCTCATCTTTCTCAAAATGAAGCTCCATGCCCCCATATTTTCGGGTTCTTCCTGAAGCCAAATGTGGTTTTTCACATTCGGATATTGTGCCATCAATTTTTCAATTTGTTTCTCTGGGTAAGGATAAATCTGCTCCAATCTGATCAATGCGATATTTGAGGCACCTCCCACTTTTTCAAAAGCTTCCAGAGTGTCGTAGTAAATCTTTCCTGAACAGAAAGCCACCGTATCAACTGCCGATTTATCAAGCTCTCTTGAATCATCCAACACTTCCTGGAAACGACCATTAGACATGTCTTCAATTGTAGAGATACACTTAGGATATCTCAATAACTTCTTTGGTGTAAATACGATCAGAGGTTTTCTAAAATGCCATTTCAACTGTCTTCTCAGCAAATGAAAATAGTTGGCCGGGGTGGTGGCATTACAAACCACCATATTCTCCTCAGCACATAGTTGAAGGTATCGTTCCATTCTTCCACTTGAGTGCTCAGACCCCATCCCTTCATAACCATGAGGTAGTAACATCACCAATCCATTCATGGCACGCCATTTATCCTCAGCTGCACTTAAAAATTGATCAATGATAATTTGAGCACCATTATTGAAGTCTCCGAATTGTGCTTCCCAAATTGTTAAGCCATCAGGCGTTCCAAATGCATAACCATAATCAAAACCAAGCACACCGTACTCCGATAAGAAGGAGTTGTAAATTTGCAACTTGGCTTGTTCGTCAGAGAGCAAGTTGAGTGTGATCACCTCTTCTTCATCATCCTCCGTCTTAACCACGGCATGTCTATGCGAGAATGTGCCTCTCTCTACATCCTGGCCAGAGATTCTAACCGGATGACCCTCATCCAGCAGACTGGCATAAGCCAACATCTCCCCCATTCCCCAATCGAGCTGGTTTGCTTCCAACATTTTGAGGCGGTCATTCATGAGTTTTTGAATCTTTCTAAAATACTTTTTGCCTTCCGGAAGAGTCGCCATCTTTTGTCCCAGCTCTTTCAACCTCTCAAGGTCATAGGAGGTGTCTGGAGATTCATTGAAGTCTTCCGGGTTAGATTTGCTGAGGTGTTTCCACTCTTCTTCCAAAAAGTTTGTGACTTTCGCCTTTTGAATTTCTTTGGCATCCGACAGTCTCTCCTGAAGTGTATCATCAAATTCCTTTTCCATTGCCTTAGCCTCTTCATTGGTAATCATACCCTTTGAAATGAGATCTTTGACGTAAATATCTCGTGGATTAGGGTGCTTGCTTATGGCCTTGTACAATTTAGGTTGAGTGAATTTCGGTTCATCACCTTCGTTATGACCATATTTTCTGTAGCAAAGCAAATCGATGAACACATCTGCATTATACTTCTGTCTGTACTCCAATGCCATTTGAGCTGTTTGAACAACGGCCTCAATGTCGTCTCCATTCACATGAAACACTGGACATAAGGTAGTCTTTGCCACATCCGTGCAGTAAGTACTGGAACGGGCATCTAAATAGTTTGTGGTAAATCCTACCTGATTATTGATCACGATATGGATGGTCCCTCCTGTTCTGTAGCCATCTAATTGTGCCATTTGAAGCACTTCATACACAATTCCCTGACCGGCCACAGCTGCATCACCATGAACGAGAATTGGCACAATTTCATTTTCCTGGTATCCCTTTTCGTCAATTTTGGCTCGGGTGATGCCCTCTACCACTGGGTCAACAGCCTCCAGGTGAGACGGGTTTGGAGACAAGGTCATTTTAATCTCTTTACCACTGTCTGCTGTGACGTCACAGGTAAATCCAAGGTGGTACTTCACATCTCCATCGAACAAGCTATCCTCATAGATTTTACCTTCAAATTCTGAGAATATATTTTCATAGGTTTTGTTGAAGATATTGGCAAGAACGTTCAATCGTCCTCTGTGCGCCATTCCCATCACAAACTCTTTAACACCTTTGGTAGATGCATGCTCAATGAGTCGATCAAGAGCTGGAATTAGGGACTCAGCCCCCTCAATAGAGAACCGTTTTTGCCCCACAAATTTCTTTTGCAAAAACTGTTCAAACACTGTGGCTTGATTGAGTTTATGCATGATATGTTTACGGTCGGCATCCGATAATTTTGGTCGGTTTTTCAACTCGATCATCTCTCTGAGGTACTGCACCGTTTCGGGTTTGCGGATGTAATTATATTCAAAACCAATGCTATCACAGTAAGTTGCTTCAAGGTGGGCAATGATGTCTTTTAGTTTAGCAGCACCAATACCTACCTCTTCTCCGCTTTGAAAAGTGTCCTCCAGATCTTTATCAGTCAGACCAAAGTTCTCTATATCCAAAGTAGGAGAGTACTTTCTTCTTTCCCTAACCGGATTGGTTTTAGTAAATAAATGCCCTCGGGTTCTATAGGCGTGAATCAGGTTCATAACCTTGAACTCTTTGTGCATATTTTCGGAGATGCCTCCGGACTCAAAATCGGTGTGTTGAAATTCAAAACCTTCAAAAAATCTCTGCCAACCAGCGTCAACAGAGTCAGGGTCTTGCTTATATTGAGAATACAGCTGATCAAAAGCTGCGACATCCCCATTACTGAGGTATGAAAACTTGTCCATAAGATTTTAACGCAATGTTATATATACAAATCTAACAATTTATTGAACTGAGCAAAACCTATGAGCGATCTAATTGGGAGCTTAGCTATACAGTTTTCGCAAAACCACTTTTTGCAACTCTCTTTTAAGAATCAATTCACTGATTTTTTTTGTTGGTGATGGATTTGAAAAAGTCTGTGAGATTAAGTTTTCGGGAAGGTCTATTCGATACAATACATTCATCAGTTTTTCCGGATGACTGGTCATCAGACTCTCGACCGTGTAGGATAAATCAGTGACTAAATCTGAAAAGTAGTCTACTCCTTTTTCAACTGCCCGTAGATTCAACTCGATTGAGTCAAAGTCTTTTTCTATTTGCACCAGAGTCAGTTCAATCAACTCGTGATCTTTAAAATGTTTTGGTTCCAAATTTCTAAAAGTATCGATCATCTATGTGCTCTTTTAGGAATCAAATATACAGATCATAATATTCATCATTTTACCGCGTGCTATCTCTATATTTGACGGAGCAAGTTCAAATTAAGACTCCATGAGCTCAATAGTTGATTGAATCCCTACCTTGACTATTCCGTTAAAACATATCGGTTTTTTGGTCCTGAGCATTGTTTTTATGATGAATATGCCGGTGAGTGCCACCGAACAGCACAGTCAAATCTACTCACAAGAATTTCAAAAAACTTTACACAGGTTGTATTCAGGCATAACAGATGTTCAGGACCTAGACTCTATTTATCGGCAATCCCACTTGGATTTTATTCAGGAAAACAAACATTTTCATACGATTTATTACACCAAATTGTGCAGCCAGCTTGGTCTCCAAAAAAAGGCTATTGACAGCTTAAACAGAATAAAACATCATGCTATTGAAGGGGCAGATGAGCTAAAAGCCCATTATTACAGTGCGTTGGCCAGCATAGCCATCAATTCTGAAGAACCGGAAAAATCTAAACAACTGCATCTAAAAAGCTTACATTATTTTCAATTGTGTGATGATCATCAATATATTCAAGCGCAATACATAAATCTTGGTAGATGCTACACGGTGCTTCAAAATACTGATAGTGCCTGGTTCTTCTATGATCAGGCAAGTCATCTGGGAAACCTAAGTAAAAAGAACACACTCTATTTAAATTTAAACAGGGCTTTAACTGCTTCACTATCAGGAAAAACTGAATATGCCAAAACCTATTTTATAAAAGCATTGGGGTCATTTGATGATGCAGACATTCATGCCAAAGTGAGGACGCTGGGAAATATTGCAGATCTGTTTTTTGAACAAGATTCCCTTAAAATGGCTGAGCACTATTACACTCGGGCCAGAGAGTTTGCTAAGGCCCATCATTTGAAGGCCGATTTATTCAGGCTTAATCGTTCCTTGAGTAAACTTTACGAGCACAAACAAAACTACGAATTGGCTTATTGGCACTACACTTTTTCAGATAGTTTGAGACAGTCCTTTAATTTATCAGAAGTTGACAAGTCACTTGATAAAGGGACCCAATTCAAAAAAGAAGGCTTGAATACTCAAAAACCCGAGACGTCAAAAAACCCTTATCTGAGGATTTTCAGCGGCTTGTTTGTCATATTGGTCATTGTTTATTTGCTATGGTTGTTTAGAAATCGAAGAAAGCCTGATAAGAAATCACCAAATCCATTGATTATCGACAAAAAGGCTCAAGAGATCATTGCAGAACTTGAAACATTAATATTTCAAAAAGAGCTATACAAGCAACGAAACTTAACCATTCAAGGATTGGCAAAAAAACTTAAAACCAATAGAACTTACCTGTCGGAAATTATCAATGCCCACTATAAGAAAGGGTTCAGCAAATGGATTAATGAAGTGAGAGTTGCAGAAGCAAAAAAAATGTTGGCGAGTCGGGCGAGTCAAAAATACAGCATCCAGGGGATCTCAAGTATGGTTGGATTTTCATCAATTTCGGCCTTCAATTCAAATTTTAAAGCACTCACGGGCTTAACACCTTCCAATTTTAGAGACAGAACATAAGAGTCTGAATTACAATAAACTACATCCATTTTTTTACCTTGCTAATTGATCAATTCGGCATACAAAACCTTTAATATCCTCTTTGCCCAAGATAGATTTGCGGTCACTAAATAATTCGTGAAACTTAAAAATCTTCATTTATGAAAACAATGGTAATAAGCATACTTGTTTTGCTCAGTTGCAAATCATATGCTCAAACATGCAAAGAGGTCGTTGGCTATTTTCCGAACTGGCAATGGTATGACCGAAACAAATTGGTTAATCCGTCCAGTATAGATTATTCCAAATATAGTATTCTGAACTATGCTTTTTTTGCACCTCAATCTGATGGAAGCATTGATTTAACGGATCCCTGGGCTGATGAAAATCTTTTACTAGGTCAGATAGACTGGGCCAATGGTGGATACGTCCCTAATACATCAATTGTTGATCTTGCCCACAACAATGGTGTTCAGATTTTGCCCTCTATTGGTGGGTGGACGCTTTCGAATCATTTTCCCGGAATTGCTGCGGATCCAACTAAACGCGCCCTATTTGTTCAATCATGCATTGATCTCATCCAGACTTACAATTTCGACGGAATAGACCTGGACTGGGAATATCCGGGGTTTCCTGCTCATGGAGGCACACCACAGGACAAACAAAATTTTAACTTGCTTTTACAGGATTTAAGAGCTGCTCTGGACAATTATGAAACTTTATCCGGAAAAACCATGCTATTGACCGCTGCAGTTGGGGTTGCTGCCGACCGCATGGATGACGTTGACTGGCCAGTTGTTGAACAATACTTGGATATTATCAACCTGATGAGTTACGACTTCTTTGGCACTTGGGACCCTGAAACCAATCACAACTCTCCATTATTCAATCCTGGGGTTGGCGACCCCGAATTTAATATCGCGTGCTCGGTAGAGAGGTTGATTAACCATTATAACGTAAGTCCTAATAAAGTAACCGTTGGTGTTCCGTTTTATGGAAGATCGGTAACAACACCATCTGCACCAGATCTTCATGTGCCTTCCAATGGCACTGCCGACAATGCCACTTTTTCTATAGATCAGGGCACGCCATTGTACTATAGCGTGCTAGACAACTGGCATCTATTCGATCATCATTGGGACAGTCTTGCAATGGTTCCTTATTTAACCGGGAAAAATGGGCTAAACACTTTTGTTTCATATGATGATGCGAATTCTGTTGCACTAAAAGCTCAATATATTGTTGATCAAGACCTGAGAGGTGCTATTATCTGGGAAATTACGGGCGATTATATCGAAACCAGTCCAGGGAGTGGTGTGATTGCCGGAACACCTTTGGCAGACACTTTGAACCAAATTTTTTGCAGCTATATCCCATACACCTCTGGTTTACAAAATTCTTCATGTGGTGCTGGAGGCTCTACTGGCGGTGGCACTGGAGGAGGAGGCACAGGCAATGGAGACTCCACATTAACCGTGCAAACGCACTCAAGTATTGGATTTCATGTATTCCCCAATCCGAGCAGAGGAACTGCTTTTTTATACAATCAGGAGCAGTCTGCAAAAATTGAAATAATCGGAATGGATGGCACCCGAATACGTTCAATTAAGGTAGTGCACGGTCAGAACACACTCAGCCTGGAAGATCTGGCTTCCGGTGTTTACTTTATCCGAATGACTACCGAGTCTGGGAAAGTGTATCAACAAAAGTTGGTGAGAGAGTAAATTCGTTTACGCTTAGTTTGAAAGTTAGGCTGAGGCATTGAACCTTAGTCTAACTTTTTTGTTAAATAACCGAATCTATTGCGATAATTTTTGAATATTTAGAATTGTGAAAGGTAGAGTGGTTCTCATAACAGGTGGTACAGGAATGATAGGTAGGCAGCTTTGTCGTGATCTGGAAAAGCTCGGGGCTGATTACCGCATTTTAAGCCGATCTCCAAAGTCTTCAAAAGAATTTCTCTGGAATTTAGAAGAGAACTATATTGACGAAAAAGCTCTTATCGGAATTACTGACATTGTCCATCTTGCTGGAGCGGGCATTGCAGATAAACGCTGGAGTAACTCCAGGAAACGAGTATTGGTTAACAGCAGAACCCAGCCCCCAAGGTTGCTATATGATAAAATTGAAGGACTCAATGTTCAACTTCAATCTTTCGTCTCTGCGAGTGGCATTGGCTACTATGGTTTAG
>JAUILH010000181.1 GCA_030433115.1 Bacteroidia bacterium
GCACGACTGATGGCCGCAGCTTTGATAAACTGGGGTCTGGCACCAATTATGGTCAATACCTTGATCATTTTTTATTATTTTTTGAATTTAAATGTGTTCTGCGAACCGAGTCAAACAGCTGAGTTAGTTTTTTGGTAAGCTCTACGTCCGAATAGTTCTCAACATTAACAGAATCAATGTGGTTGTCGTTATTCAAATACAAATTGAATCTTTCTAGAACAGCCGACTCTATTTGCTCAAGATTGTCGAAATCACATACGTGACCTGCCTTGCAATTGTTAATGATGTGAGCTGCATCTCCTTTTTCAGGTCCGATTAAAAGAATGGGGCGTTTCGATTTTAAATATTCGAACAACTTTCCTGTGAGAACGAATTCTGCATTTTTGATGCGATCAATTGGGAGCAGTAAAACCTGAGCACCAAACAAATGTCTTTGAGTTTCCGAAAAGGGGATGTAGTCGATTTTATTGAGGTGGTCATTTAACCCAAAACGATCAATTGATTCCATGACATTGGGAGCGACATTGCCGATTAATTTGATCTCCAGATTTTCTGAAAATTGAGTATTTTTTTCACACAGTACCTTCAATGTTTTCCAAAGATCATCACAATTCCTGTTCTTTAAGAAGGAACCAATATGTACAATGGTGAATTTTTTATCAAGACTAAACTTTTCGATTTGGTCTTCCGACTGCACGTACCCATTGTGGATGATGACTGACTCCTTGCCGTAATTTTCATAGAACTCATTGTACATGGTCTTACCCACTACAACAACTTCATCGGCTTCATTGATTACGGACGCTTCTTGTTCTTGATGTTTTCTCTTAGCACGTTTGCCCAGGTACATTTCCTGAAGATAGTCCATGGATACCCACGGGTCTCTGAAGTCAGCTATCCAGGGCATGTTGTGTTTCTCTTTAAGTGCTCTGGCTATCAATTGAAGTGAGTGTGGAGGACCTGTTGAGACAATGAGGTCTATGTCTCCTTTTTTTAATCGTTTATCCAGAAAGGCAATCGACGGTTTGATCCATAAAAATCGGGAATCCGGGATGAAATAATTTCCCCTAAGATACCACATGAATTTATGACTCAATGATCTGTTCTTCCCTTTTTGCTGTTGATTGGTATATGCCACATTTTTTTTGCCTTTTTTCCAAAATGTCAGCTTTTTCAGAAACCTGGTGGGCTCTTTAATCTCAAGCTTCAGAGTTTCAATGTCATTTGGAATCGTTGCAGTTAAATTGTGATCAAGGATTGGATATTGTGCGTTTTTTGGTACATACATCACCGGTTCCCATCCAAATGACCTCATCCTGGATACAAAACGCACCCAACGTTGTACACCGGCACCTCCACTTGGCGGCCAATAATAGCATATGATGAGTGCTTTTTTCATCTGGAATTACAAAAATAACGGTATATTTCTGGTTTCGGGTTATTTTTTGTTCGCAAGCTTACTTTCATAAAGGTCGATCCACGCTTGTGCGCTCATTTTTGTGGTCAACTCATTAATCAATTCAAAAGGGATGTCATCCATTTTTTTAAATCGGATACAGCTTTTTCCCATATCCAATTTACGTTTGCAATGTTTGGGATATTCGGATGTGAACCATTTCATCAATTCAGGATTGGCATAAATTCCCATGTGATAAACTGCAATAAAGTTCTTTTGATTCGCAATATTCATAAAGGGCAATGGTGTGTCCTTTTTGCAGTGATAACCATCTGGATAAACGCTGAGAGGAACCACATAGCCTATCATGCCATAACTCATGGCCTCTTCAAAATTATCGGGCAAATTTTTAACAATGCCTTCTCTTAATTTGTTGAATGCGGATTTACGGTCATCCGGAACGCCTTCCAAATATTCTTCAACGGTGTTGGCTGGTATTTTCATAATGATGAATTTGTATGCTTAAAAATGCGAATTAAATGTAAGAACGGGAAAAAAGGAGAAAGTAAAATATACTTAGCATCTTTGCCAGGTGGAACTGAGTAAGAATCGGAGCAGAAGAGTAGTAAGTATGATTGTGCTCATACTGGCAGGTGAAACGATTTTTTTTCTGCCGTTTTTGCTTCAAAGGGTTTTCAGACCCACTTTTTTAAGGGTATTTAATCTGGATGATGCAGATTTAGGTTTGATTTTTTCAGCCTATGGCATCACAGCCCTGATTTCCTATTTTTTTGGAGGGATTCTGGCAGACAAGTTCTCGGCACGCAAGCTTATGTCTGTTGCCATGTGGATGACAGCTCTTGGTGGATTTGTCATGATGCAAATTCCCATCAATCAACAATTGGTTTGGATTTATGGTTTTTGGGGAATGACTACCATCATGTTGTTTTGGTCTGCCATGCTCAAAGCTACCAGCAATTGGGGAAAGGGCAGCAGTCAGAATCGCGCTTTTGGGTTTCTGGAATCCGGAAGGGGGCTATCTGCCGCACTCATCGCCACATTGTTGATTACGGTCATTGATCCCGGAAAGGTCGAAATTAGTTTGTCAGATTTCAAATTGATTATTTTGCTGACTACGCTCATAACCGTTTTGGTGGGCATACTGATTTGGTTTTTTGTAGGACAAGATTCGGAATCAGTTGATGGTAGAGAAAAATTAGACTGGTCATTGGTGTGGAAACTCTGTCGGTCTAAAAGAGTGGTGCTTCAAGGGATTTTGATTGTTTGTGCATATGTTGGGTATAAAACCACTGATGATTTTTCATTGTATGCAAATGAGGTTTTAGGTTTTGGAGAATCGAATTCAGCCATTATTGCGAGTGCAGCTTTCTGGGTGCGGCCAGCATCTGCTTTGTTGGCGATTTACTTCTCAGATAAATTTTTGACCGCGAGATTCATTTCATGGTGTTTTTTGTTGATGTTCGTAAGTGGCATTCTGGTTGCATCTGGCATATTCAATAGTTTGGTTCCAGTTGCGTTGATTGTCTTGACTTCCACAGCCGTTGGAATTTATGCCATTCGTTCTGTTTATTTTGCTCTCGTGAGTCAGGTAAACCCGGAAAAAGCTCATTTGGGAACAGTGATTGGAATTATCTCAGTACTCGGTTTTACACCGGATATTTTCATGGGACCGGTTTCCGGATACATTCTAAAGTATAATGAGGGCGCTCTTGGTCATCAGTACTTGTTTGCCATGATGGCAGCTTTCGCGCTTATCGGGTATCTGGCAGTGATGTTTTTAAGAAATGACCTCACTCAGAATCCCTGATGCTTCAATTTAGAAAGATGGTGTTCGTCGTTGGGTTCAACATGAATGATTACATCTTCGATAGCTGGGAATTCGGATTTCAATCTGTCTTTGACTTCATGCGCAATTTGATGTCCTTTCTCTACAGTTAAATGACGATCCACAACCAGATGCAGATCTACATGAAAAATGGCGCCATGCTTTCTAATCATACATTTTTCTGCACCAATTACGCCTTCAATTAGGTGAGTAGCTCGTCTGATTTCTTTTGCAAAGTCATCATAAATATCTTCGTCCATGATCTCTGCAAGAGCTGGTCTGAAAAGTCTGTATGCATTATAAATAATGACTATACAGGCAATCAAGGCAGCCCAGTCATCTGCTGTTTCCCAGCCTTCACCCATTAGCAGTGCAGTTCCAATTCCCGCAAATGCCAATAAAGATGTAAAGGCGTCCAGCCGATGGTGTATGGCCTCAGCTTTAAGCGCTGAGCTACCAGTTTCTATCGCTTTTTTCTTCACGATCCGATACATGATTTCTTTGAAAGCAATGATGCCCAAAAGCACAAGAAGTGTGAATTTTTTCGGCATTTCCTGTTCTGATTGAATATTAATAATGCTGTTGAAAGCGATCAATGTAGCTGCAATCAATAGGAAACCTACCACGCCAAAAGTGACTAAAGGTTCAATCTTTCCATGACCATAAGGATGATTGTCATCTGCCGGTTTAGAAGCATATCTGATCCCGGCAAGAACAAAGAAAGAGGAGAATACATCTGCCATCGATTCAAGCGCATCCGCAACCAGTGCGTGAGAGTTCCCCAGAACACCTGCTGTTCCTTTCACAATGGTTAATCCAAGGTTGCCTAGTAGGCTAAGGTAGGCTGTCCGACTTGCTTTTGACATGGTTTGCAAAGTTAGCCAGATAATTTCGGAATAGGAGAAGTAGTTACCGGCTTATTTGTCTTTCAAAGTCTTAAATAGATCTTGGGTTTCTAGTGAGTATTCATCTACTCTTTGTGTCATTAATTGATGAAGAGACAGTTGCTTTGATTGATCTTCTAAAGAAGTCAATGCATTGATTAGGTTTGAAAAAACGGTTTCAGACCAGTTTTGGTTAGTCTGAAGCGCATATTGATATTCGTAAAATAAGGTCTCATCCTTGTTGATGTTTTTAGCAATATGATTGAGCATGTCCATCGGGATCGGACGGCGAGACCGCCATAATCTCAATAATTGAAGTTTGAACTGATCTGTTTGTTGATGTTTGGTGAATGCGCGTGTCAAGGTATGTTGAACGGTGTCTTTTTGCCAACTATACGCTGAAACAGCTTGTAAGGCTATGATTGTGGTAGATTCCTGGTTGCTTGTGTCAATGATGCTTAAGAGGGTATTGCGTCTTGAATCCTCCCCTTTTTTCTCCTGACTAATGTGATCAACTGCCATGTTGAAGGTGCCGCATTGTTTACAATCAATTAAATGGGGTAAAAAGGATTCGGTCATCAAATGATTTTGTGTGTATTGCCTCATCTTTCCGGAAGAGTTATTGGCCAATTCCCAACAAGTATAGGACGTGTAAAGTGCTCCGGGGACGTATTTGTTCCTCATTTGTGGTAAGGTCGATCCGGTTAAAGCATCACACATGTCTGCAGCAGTTTTAAATTTCAATTGAACTGATGGTGCTGGAGGTGCTGGAGAAGACTGCTGATCGCCCTTAGAACTTGCGCCATGTCTGGGTTGAGAGTGCTTTAATGACGCGCCATCTCGCGGATCTGGTCCAGCCATAATCTCGTCTAGCAGTCTGTAATCTGACTTGGAGAACAACTCATGATCGGACTTAGTGAGCACTTCCCCTTCAGGCTGGTCATAACGCATGTAGCGACCTGTTAGGTCCCAATAAATATTGATTTTAATAGGAAGGCAAACACCGGTTTCACAAACTGGCGTAAAAATTTTGCTGAAATAATAACTGGGTCTGCCATTTTCATACTGCAAATACACTTCATTGTTCAGCGAGTCAAGTATAATTCCTGTGGCAACTTGCTGGTTAGTAGTCTCAGCGTCACTTTCTTTTACAATTAAATGGCTGTTGCTGAATAAGGCAATTAAAATGGCAATGAGTAGGGTTGTTTTCATAATATTCTGTACACCAGAAAGTAAGATCGGTTTAATTTTCCAAACAAAAAAATCCAGCTTCTGCTGGATTTTTTGTTCTAATATGTAAGAAAGTCTAGTTTTCCGAAATTGTGATGGATTCAATGACGTCTCCTTCGTTGATGCTGTCAATGACTTCTAAACCGTCAACCACCTTGCCAAAGCAAGTATGATTTCTGTCTAAATGAGATGTGTTGTTTCTGCTATGACAAATGAAGAACTGAGAGCCACCAGTATTTCTGCCAGCATGAGCCATGGACAAAACACCTCTATCATGATATTGGTTGTCACCGTCCAACTCACAATCAATCTGGTAACCTGGTCCACCAACACCCGTGCCTTGAGGGCAGCCTCCCTGGATTACGAAATCCGGAATTACACGGTGAAAGGTCAAGCCATTATAAAATCCGTCTTTTGACAGTTTTACAAAGTTGGCTACTGTATTTGGGGCATCCTTGTCGTAGAATTCAACCGACATAGCGCCTTTGCTTGTTTTTATTTCTGCTTTAGTCATGCTCATAATTTTGTGCAAAGGTAATTAATCAGGCAGAGAATGTTGGAAATCAAGAGGTGATTTATAAGTCAGTTTTGCAATATTTGTGAAAGAAACTGGTTAAAAGATTATGAAAAAAATACTGGGATACGTGTTGCTAATGAGTTTGGTTGTGGCTTGTGACTCATCTGATGGTAATGGAGATAACAAGGGGCGTGAGGTGAGCCCTAAAGAAACTTCAGACCCTAAGGAGATTAAGGATGATTCTGAATTGAAGTTTGAGACGGTGGCGATGGATTTATTTCAGTCTCCGGCAAAGTCAAATTCATTTAGAATTGGAGAAACAATGAATTTAACCATTCAGAATATGACTGGCTTTATTGCGCGCAATGGCTTTTATGAGTTAGGTTTAAAATTGGATGTTATTGATGACAATGATTCGCTCATCATTTCAGTTCCCGATTTGTTTGAGGTGGGCACGCATAAATTTCCGGTGGCTGATCCTGTGAACGTGTCTTTTCATGTGGACTTTTTCAGACCTTATGAAGCCAACAGGGATTATACCATTGGGATGTTTGTTTGGGATAAAGTAGGTGGCAAGCGCATTCAGCTGAGCCAGAAAGTGAGCATTTTACCACATCAAGAGAATGGTTTTATTAAACTATCTGATAATGGTAATATTCCTGTGGACCATATCATTGCTTACAGAAATGGCAAGCCTTATACTGGTAATACTTATTTTCAGGATGAAATATTGTTCTTAAATGTTGGTCTGGGAGTGGATTATCTGAAGACCAATCCAGCAATCAAAACAAAATCCGGGGTCTATAATCAGGCCGGTGAAGCGATTTTAGAGTCAAGTGAATCCGCAACATTAGAAGAAAGTACGCCTCCTTTTAATAATTACATGGTGCTTAAAAATGAG
>JAUILH010000021.1 GCA_030433115.1 Bacteroidia bacterium
TGTATTCTATAAGTATACTGAAGATTCAAGAGACATGCTGAGCGAGATGAGTAACGACAGTGAGGAGATTGAAGCAGACCTGGACTGGATTGCTTACAAGCAGGCATTCTTCTCTGTTATTTTGATCTCAGAAGGGACCATTGAGAAAGGTGGAAAAATGAAACATTCTTTGATTGAGAATGAAGACAATCCTTACATCAAAAAGTACTCTACCACTTTTAAGAACCCAGGAATTCATATCAACTCTAGCGAAACCTATGTGTGGTATCTCGGTCCAAATGATTATGATAATCTGGCGTCCTACGACCTTGGAATGCATAAAGTGGTGAACCACGGTTGGAAGATTTTTGGATGGATTAACCGAAACTTCTTCTTGCCTTTATATCAATGGTTAGATGGCATGGGAATGAACCAGGGCTTGATCATTTTATTAATGACCATTATTGTGAGATTGATTACCACGCCTTTGGTTTTCAGAAACTATCGATCCAGTGCAAAAATGAGATTGTTGAAGCCAGAGATTGAGGAAATTGGTAAGAAATTCCCTAATCCTGAGGATGCTATGAAGAAGCAACAAGCTACTATGGCACTCTACAGGAGTACTGGTGTGAACCCAATTGCAGGGTGCTTGCCCATGCTTATTCAGATGCCTATTTTATTTGCCATGTTCCGTTTGGTGCCCACTTTAACTGAGTTGCGACAAGAGTCGTTCTTGTGGGCGGAAGATATGTCGTCATACGATCAGATTATTTCCTGGTCCGCTCACATTCCTTTGTTGAGCGACTTCTACGGAAACCATGTGAGTTTATTTACACTTTTAATGGCCGGTGCCACGCTGGTTTACACTTTGATGAATATGAATCAAACGCCCACACAGCCTGGCATGCCTAATATGAAGGTGATCATGTACTTATTCCCAATCATGATGATCTTCTTCTTCAATAAATATGCTGCAGGTTTGAGTTATTACTACTTCTTGTCAAGTTTGTTGAGTATGGGGGTGATGCTCATTATCAAGAATTATTTCATTGATGAAGAGAAACTCATGGCCAAGATCCAGGAGAATAAGAAGAAACCCAAGAAGAAGTCTCGTTTCCAACAAAGAATGGAGGAAATGCAAAGACAGCAAGCCAAGAAGTCTGGAAAGAAACGTTAATTGGCAACATTTTTGCCTTCATTGGGTATGAAATATCTTTTCATCATAAGCTTAGTGATCATTGGTATGGCGTCCTGCAAGTCTAAAAAGGCGGTCGAGGGTGATTCTGATATGTCAAAGGAAGTATCTTCTGCAGACAACAAAGATTCCTTATTCGCGAGCTATGAAAAGACAGCTTGTTTTGGAATGTGCCCCATATTCAAACTCACTGTATATAAATCCGGATTAGCCTATTATGAAGGGATGAAGAACGTGGATAAAATTGGTTTGTATGAAGGACGCATAGCTGCTGATGAATTGAATAAGTTGATGAATTCTGCCGAACAGATCAACTATTTCGGTATGGAGGCAGTTTATGATGGAAAGGTGACGGATCTACCTTCAACTATCTATGTGATCAATAATGGAGAACGCAAGCAGGTTATAGACAGGTATCAAGGTCCAAGAGAATTGGATGGGTTGTCTGCCCAATTTAATGAGATGATTTCGAATACTACCTGGAAGAAAGTGACGGAGTCGGAGCGGTATTAGTTTACTAATCTTCCCTTCATTAACATTAAAATAGTCTATAGAATGGTATTCGTCAGAATTCCGTGACTCAAAAATCACTGAATTCGGTGAAGGATTTTAGGCTGGTTTTTCAGATACTGGTAGTTCTTTTCTTTGGAAGAGGACTAATATGCTAGAGCTAGTCATAAACATAGGGAAAATAGCCTTTTTACTGATGGGTATATTTACGCCCCATTACCACCTTTTTTGTCAGCATCCTAATAATAAAATGAGTACTCGCCTCAATACTCCAAAGACACCAAGTATTCATGACGCAAGGAGTTACGGTAAGCCCAATGATCCTGTTTCAAGTAAATTGTACCAGGATGCACACACAAGGATGGGCTATAAAAGACCTCCAACGCAGACCGATATTATGGCTGATTTTGAAGCCAAAAGGCGCGGACTATCCTATGCTAAAAAATCTGATCAACAAATTGCCTACATCAAATCTCTGCTGAATGAAATGGAGCGCAGTGATGTGAAAAGTCAGACAACAGCAAAATCTAAAGACAATTCATTTCAGGAAGCCTATCAAGAGATTAATCAAATGTTGGTGTCGAATAAGCCCCAGCTCAAACAAGCTGTATTCCTTTGTGAAAAAGCTTTTCTGGGAGACAAAATCACCAAAGACGGATTCGATAATATGTTGTCAGAAATGACAGGTGTTGTTTCATCCATGATGCGTCAAAAGGGACTCCCAAAAACCAATGATGCCATCAACATGACGGTAAATCAATTCATGACGGACACCAACAGCATCAGACTCGATAACGAAACCAAGACATTGACGACCTACCCCAAAATCTATGACTTTACCGATCCCTTTGGGTATGAGAATATCAGCAATCTGTTTGTATCAAAATTAATGGCAACCAATTCAGGACAATGTAAATCTTTGCCTCTATTGTATCTGATGTTGGTGGAAGAGCTAGGAGGCAATGCTTACCTAAGCTTTTCCCCGTCTCATTCTTATGTCAAGTGTAAAACATCAGATGGGAAACTGTATTCCTTAGAACTCACAAACGGCATGATCACGAGCGACTCTTGGGTCTTGGCGTCTGGATTTGTAAAGATTGATGCGATTCGATCCGGAATCTATATGGACACTGTGAATAGACAACAAGTGATTGCACAATGTCTGGTAGATCTAGCGCAATATTACTCGGTCAAAAATCAAACGATGGATGATTTTGTGTTAAATACCATCAACACTTCTCTGAAATATTATCCCAATAACATCAATGCACTTTTGGTCAAGGCAGATTACTACACGCTTCAAATACAGGTCTATAGCAATCAAAAAGGCTTCAAAACTATCCAAGAAATGAAAACAGATGAGCATGGAAGACAGTTACTTGAAAACAAAACCAAGATAGATCAACTCATTAAATCAATGGGATACGAGCGCATGTCAGAAAAAGCCTATTTGGCTTGGCTTGAAACATTGAAAGAGAGGCAAAGGCAACAGGAACACACTAATCAACTCAATCAACTTCAATCGATCATCACGGAATGAAATATTGGCTGCTCATATTATCCTGCTTTTTGTTTCTCAAGAAATCTATGGGACAAAACAACACACTCCTAAAAACAGGACATTCATATTATGACTATGCCTACAATGAGATTGTGGGGATGATATGTTCAGAAAAATCAAATGACCAAGATTTCAAAAAAGCTGTCTTCTTTATGGAAAACGCCTATTTTGATGGGCAACTTGATGGAGCTTATTTTGAGCATTCTATCCAAAAAATGGCTTCTTTGTGTCAGGTGGTGACAATAGATCAAGGTGCACTTTTGGACTATCCTTATGCTGATAGTACAAACATCTTGAAGAACTGGGCACTTTACAGGATATTTTCCGATACACTGCAAATTGTCAATGCTCCAGGAGATACCATACCCATCTCAAATGGGTTTTCCTATGATTTTGATGACATATGGGGGAATAAGCAATGGGAAAATACATTTGTATCAAAACTCATTGAGACAGGAAAAGGTAATTGTCATTCACTGCCCTTCCTTTATAAGATTTTGGCCTATGAGACTGGGGCGAAAGCTTATTTGGCTTTGGCTCCAAATCATATCTATATCAAGGGTCGATCAGAAAAGTCGGGCATGTACAATACTGAGCTAACCAGTGCTTCATTCCCGGTGGATGCCTGGTTGATGGCTTCTGGGTATATTCACCTTTCTGCGATCCGATCGGGCATATATATGGACACCTTGACTCAAAAACAAGAGTTGTGCTTGATTCTATTCGACTTGCTGAAAGGATATGAAAGGAAATATGGATTAGAGAGTGGTTTGCCTTTCCTTACTCAAGCCAATGAGTTTATTTTAAGGACTTTTCCAAAATACGTGAACGCTATGATTATGAAATCCGAGCTATTGAAAATACAGTACGACCATGCGCCAAATGTCAATGAAAAGAAGCAGTATTTTGCACAGCTACAAGAAAACACAAAAAGACTTTACACGCTTGGTTACAGACGAATGCCGGAAGAGATGTATGAAGCCTGGATCAAAGAATTACAAAACAACAAAGACAAATACGCTAACCCAAATTTTATAGGTAATTTACCTAAAAACCATTAAGCTATGAAAACTAACCTGAGCCTTCTGATAGTTCTGCTGCCATTTTTCACTTTTGCGCAGCAATATGAGTATTATGAGAAACATAATCCTTATGCTAAATTTGGCTACAAACCCAAGATGGCGACCTTGAGCAAAGGAAAGTATGTAGAGTTTTTTGATGCTGACACGATAGAGATTATTGGTCCTGCCGTCTTCAATACGAAAACAATGGAAGTCATAGGTTTCATTCAAGAAGACACCGTGTATGGTGAATATGATCTAAGACCAGATGTGAGTAGTAGGTGGCTGTCTGTTGATCCACTGGCAATAAAGTATCCCGAAATGACACCTTATAATTTTGTGTCAAATACCCCTATACAGGCTATTGATCCGGATGGGAGGTATACGATTTTTGTGAGTGGATACGACTGGGGGGATAAAAACGAAGGTTGGAAGAAATATTGGGGTAATGGAAATTACCGAAAGTATGCCAAAAGAGCTCAACGAGCTTTAGGAGATTTCAGTACCATATATAATCTGGATGGCTCCACAACTCTAGATTATGGAGAGACACGTTATTTCAAAGGAACTGGTGACTCACCGAATTCGAAAGCAAAAACAAGAGTTGCAGCAGGAAGAGTATGGGCAATGAATAACCTGGATATACAAGAGATTAAAGATGCTGTTAATAATGGTGAACAAATCAATCTCATAGGACATAGCCAAGGAGCTGCTTATTCTGCAGGAATAGCCAAGTACCTTCAATCACATGGAATAGATATTGACAACATTGTATACTTATCTCCATCAGGTCCTTCTGGAATTCCTGAGATAAAAGTCAGACAAAATTCGTATCAAGTTTCAGCGCAAGGAGATGTAGTTGTTGGACTTACAGATAACTCAACGATTGAAGGTGTTGATAAAAGAGGAGATATTAGGACAAATTTTACTGATAGAGAAACATGGGGACCACTTAAGCACTACACAAATGCGAATATTGGTGTTTGGGATGCTGTTGAAGACCTACAAAATATGTATTGGGATTATAAACCCGAGCAAGAAGAGTGGTCTATTTTTCCTTATGAAAAGAAGGGATGGTCTTCAACTACTATTTCTGGTCCGTCTTTACCTAGTTTTGGGGCAATACCTGCTCGTGCTCCAACTGAAAAATATTACACAGGAAACACTAAAGGAACAACATTTTCCAATATAGATATTGAGGTTAAATGAAACTGATATGCGAGAAAAAAGAACATTATGTTTGCTTTTTATTTTGATTCTCATTTCGTGCTCTTCAAAAAAGACATATGACAGATATGCACCGTTTTCAGAAGCTCAAATAATAGAAATGACGAAGATGGCAAACTGTAAGGAGATATCAATTCAATATGAGCGAGATGAACCAATTCAAGAACTGTGGATAGTTCTCTTTTACGAATACAACACTGATTCTTCAGGTTTTCACCAGTATTGTTTAGATATTAAGGATTACGTTATTAAGCAAAACTTTGAGGCTTTGGTAGATTGTAAGGAACTTTATGTCGAATGCGTTTATAAATCTGAAGTTGAAAGAGATACTATAGATGGGCAGAGTTTTGAGAGTCATAAAGAGAAAGGGGTTCTTGAAATGAGATTTGATATTTAAGAAGATTGTTGACTGATTTTTTCAAGAGTTGTCTCATTCGGAACTGGCGGGTATAGTGTTGTAACCGGAACTACAAAAACATATAGAGGTAATACTAATGGAACGCAGTTTAGTAATATTGAAATCGAGCTTAAGAACAGTAAATAATGAATTTTTTTAAATTAACAATACTCTTATTCTCTTTCAGCCAGTGTTCTTCAATAAATCATTCTGATCACTTGGAAGAAAAAGATATAAATAAGATAAAAGAGATATCTGGAAGCAATGAAGTCAAAGTAATCTCAAAACCTGACAAGTCTCCATCGTATTTCAAAGTTATTCTTTACTACCCCTATCAATTGGAAGATACTTCAGGCATGAAAAACAATAGTCACAGAATAGCTGATTTTTTGAAATCGAAGAAATGGATAGATGAATACGATAAACTTCAGATAGCATGTATTGGGAGAACGCAGATATCAAAAGATACTGTTGACGAGTTTTATTTTGAAAGTGTTGATGAGAGGGATTTTTTGTGGTTAGAATTTGATATTGAATAAACATTGTCATCATAAAGCTAAAAGAGAAGAATGGTCTATATTCCCCTACAAAAAAAGGTTGGTCAGTCGAAACCATACCAGGAGGAGCAATACCCGCATCTGCCCCTACTGAAAAATGCTACAAGGGAAGTACTAAGGGTATGTCGTTCTCGGATGTTGATATAGTAGTAAAATAGACTATCATGAATCACTTCTTTAAGGTAATTACACTAACAACAGTTTTAATTTCTTGTGGACAAGGAAGAGAGACTGATACAGAGGTATTATCTGCTGTACAATGTATTGATGATTTAGTTTGGTCTAATCGCAAAAGGGGGCGGTCTTACTTTTTATAATTCACTCATTCAAATCCCCCTCAATTCTTTCCACTGAATGCATGCCCTTCAATCCTTCCAGGCTTTGGATCAAACTGTCCAGGTGATCTGTATCGTGAACCAGAACCTCAATTTGTCCAAAGAACGTTCCGTCGTTAGATTCAAAGCTGATTGCGCGCATATTGATGTTCATATCACCGGATACGATTTCGGTCACATTCTTAACAATTCCAATGTCGTCTATTCCAACAAACTTGATCTTAGCCGTGAATTCAGTCAATGTCTCATTTTGCCATCTGGCTTGAATCACACGATAGGCATACTTGCTCAGTAATTGCTGAGCGTTAGGACAATTCTGTCTGTGGATTTTAATGCCATCGCTAACTGTCACAAAACCAAACACCTTGTCACCCGGAATTGGCGTGCAGCAATTGGCCAAAGAATAGTCTAGATTATTAAAATTCTCTCCGATAATAAGCAGGTCTTTCTTATCTGGAATTTTAGCCTCCTTTTTCCGGGGCTGTTTACCAACAGAATCGTGCAGTTTCTTTGGAATGGTTAAAATTCCACCAGTGACGTTGAGCTCCTTAAGTTTGCTAAGGTCAATCATCCCTTTGGCAACTCGATAATACAATTCCGTTGCTGAGGGCACATCATAGAATTTTTCCAGCACACCCACATTTTGACTGTTGAAATGGATGTTGTTGTGATTGAATTTCCTGATCACACTCTCTTTACCAGCAATGCCTACCTGGCGTTTTTCTTCTTTGAGTGCGTACTTTATTTTTTGTCTGGCGCGCGCTGTCACAATAAAGTTGAGCCAATCCTCTTTTGGTTTTTGTTTCTTACTTGTGAGAATTTCAATCTGGTCTCCGCTTTTCAATGTGTGGCTCAACGGAACAAGTCGATTATTCACCTTGGCACCAATACAACTTTCTCCCACTTTGGTGTGAATGTCAAATGCGAAATCAAGTGCAGTGGCATTTTTTGGCAGTGTTTTGAGTTCTCCCTTGGGCGTAAACACGTAAATCTCATCAGAGAATAGGTTCAGTTTGAACTCATCAATAAACTCAAGTGCGTTCGACTCAGGATTTTCGAGCAGGTCTCTGATTTCTCCCAGCCAGGCATCAAATCGATGGTCTTTTTTGTTGTTTTCTTTGTATCGGTAGTGAGATGCAAATCCTTTTTCCGCCAAATCATCCATTCTCGAACTTCTGATCTGAACTTCTACCCATTGTCCCGTTGGACTCATCACGGTAGTGTGCAGTGACTCGTAGCCATTTGCTTTTGGTAGAGAAATCCAGTCCCTTAGGCGATCCGGGTTCGGTTGGTAATAATCAGTGACAATGCTGTAGGCTTTCCAGCAGTCGGATTTTTCCTCAGAGAAGTCGGAATCGATGATAATTCTGATGGCAAAAAGGTCGTAGATTTCCTCAAACGGAATGTTCTTGTTTTGAATCTTATTCCAGATAGACGCGATGGATTTGGTTCTGGCTTTGATCTTGTATTTAAAGCCTGCTGCATCCAGACTGGCCCTAATGGGTTGTGAAAACGAGCGAATGAAACGATTTCTAACTTCTTTAGTTTTCTGAAGTTTGTGGCTGATCTGTTGGTACACCTCTGGTTGAATGTACTTAAGACTTAGGTCTTCCAGCTCACTCTTAATGGAATATAATCCCAATCGATGGGCCAGAGGACTGTATAAAAACTGGGTTTCTGAGGCTATTTTCCATTGCTTTTCTTGTTTCATGGAACCCAGTGTTCGCATATTATGAAGCCTGTCTGCAATTTTGATGAGGATCACGCGCACATCATCAGACATGGTAAGCAGCATTTTTCTGAAGTTCTCTGCCTGCATGGATGCGGCCCCATCAAATACAGAAATCTTGGTCAAACCATCAATAATCTGACTCACTTTTGGTCCGAACATGGCTTCCAATTCTTCAAGCGTCACATCCGTATCTTCAACTGTGTCATGCAATAGTCCACAGATAATAGAGGTGGTGCCCAAACCAATTTCTTCGGCCGCTATTCGGGCTACCGCAATTGGATGATAAATATAAGGTTCACCGGATTTCCTGCGCATGTCCTTGTGCGCCTCAAGTGCCAGATTAAAGGCTTTTCTAATCCGCTTGGTATCTTCCGAAGATCTTTCACGTTTCCACGCACGCAATAAACCACGGTATGCATTCAGAATCTCGTGTTTTTCTTTGTCAAGATCAATCCCTTCCATGCCGTCTATTTATTAAATCCAAAAAATCCTTCTTTTTCTGATTCAATGAGTTCGTATTCCTCCGGAAGTGTCATGTCTTCCTCATCCGGAATCGATTTATCCAGCTTTGTAGCCATAACCTTCAAGATAGCCGGAACAGGTCCTTTTTCAACATTCACAACAATGCCCATGGGAAAGCCTGAAATTTTAGATGACAATGAATCAGACATTTCCTTCAAAAGACCGTCTTCCCAATCCGCCTTCATTCCTGGTGCAAACCATAGACTAATAGGAATGGAGTCTTTCAATGTTTCCATTTGATACATATCACATGCTTCCCCGCATATAGCTCTGGACATACCAGTGTAAAAGAAGTCGGGTAGGGGGCGATCACTTTCAGAATCTTTTGGCCTCTGATTCTCCGGTTTCTTCATGTCAAGATAATAGACCTTCTTTTCATCATGATCTATTCTATAGAAAAGACTGGTGGTATTGTCGTACATCAACTCAGAGTCACCAATAAACTTTTTAACCAAGCCTCTGTCAATCGTTAATTTCATGATATGGTCTGATAAGGTGACCGTGAAATGAAAGGTCATGAATTGCTCGGCAAGCTTATTTTCTGTGCCCCTAACCTTAACCGAATAGCTGATTTTTCCCTGAAAATGATCTTGAGAAAGTGCAACACCACTTGTTAGAGTGAGCAGAACCAGAACCAATATGTTCAAAATCTTTCTCAATAGTTACTTAACAATTATTCTGGTTGAATGGTTTTACAGGCATTCCAGATTTCCATAATTTCTCCCAAAGAGTAGGTCTTACTTGGGACACTGCTTATCAAAATATCCATGTCATTAGCATTGGTAGTGTAAAATACTTGATGGGTTTCAATGCCATTGGCTTTAGACTTTTTGATGATGCCATTGGGTTCGTCTTTCACGTAGCCCAGATGTTGATTGTGGACTGTGTTTTTAAACTTGGATTTGATTTCCGAGATAGAACCTTCATAATTCTCGCCAACCACCAATTCGAAATCGTTTCCAAAAGAAATCGTTAGCTCCTCATAATCTGCATCCCAGTTCATTTTGCTGCCTGCAGGGAGTTCTAACGAAATTGGGTACATCCCTCCTGTATGTTCAGATAGTTTGTAACGAACCTTAGTCACTGCTGCCGCTTGAGACTTTTCTTCCTGACCCAATACTTCCGGCGGGGGAGTGACCTCTTCAATTTCTATAGTATCAGCCAACTCCATCGATCCAGTATCGCTTTCAACGGTGTCAACAGAAGTTGTATCTGTTTCTTCTTCCTGAGTCGCCTTTTGAGAGGAACTTTTGGAGTCCTCTTTATCATCAGATCCACAAGAAGCGAGAATCAAAGTGCCTCCAATTGCCAGGGTGTATACAAGTGTCTTCATAAAGCCTTATTTAGCTGGTAATACTTTTGTACTTACTTCACCAAAACCAATTCGAACTCCATTTTTACTGCAATGGCCTCTCATGATGACGGTGTCATTATCATTAATAAACTTTCGCTCAGAACCATCCGACATTTTAAACGGTTTTGTGCCCTTCCAGGAAGTTTCCAACATAGAACCATATTGTCCTTCATCCGGACCAGAAATAGTACCGGAACCCATGGCGTCTCCACATTTAATGTTACAACCGTTCACCGAATGGTGAGCTAGCTGTTGGTTCATATTCCAATACATGTATTTAAAGTTGGAAGTTCCAACAACATTTTCATCTCCGTTTTCCGGTTGTATGATAACACTGAGGTTGATGTCTATGTGCTTATCCCCTTCGTACTCAAGATACGGTAAAATTTTCGGATTGTCCTGGTTAGGTCCCGGAATTCTAAAAGGTTCGAGTGCATCAAGTGTGACAATCCACGGTGATACACTGGAAGCAAAGTTCTTTCCTAGAAAAGGTCCCAATGGAACATATTCCCATCCTTGTATGTCTCTGGCAGACCAATCATTGAACAAAGCCATCCCAAAAATAAAGTCATCTGCTTCAGCTGTTGAGATTGAATCGCCTAAAGGCTTACCTTCATAGGTGAAAAATACTGTTTCCAACTCAAAATCTAACAGCCTGGATGGACCAAAAACAGGTACATCAGCAGTTGGAGGCTTCATTTGTCCTTTAGGTCGGTGTATAGCCTGTCCGGAAGCAATGATTGAAGAGGACCGACCATGGTATCCGACCGGGATGTGTTTCCAATTCGGCATCAAGGCGTTTTCCGGGTCTCTGAATAAACATCCTACATTGAAAGCATGTTGTTCACTGGAATAAAAATCGGTGTAGTCTCCTACTTTTATGGGGAGATGCATGGTTACTGAACTGATATTATGAATTGCCACCGCCTGATGATCAGAATGATTTTGAAGTGTATCATTGCCACTTTCAAACAAATCAGATAAACGATTTCTAAGGTCTCTGGTGCCTTGTTTCCCCTTTAACATCATATCGTTCAGGTGGTCACTCACAAAATCGGATTGCTCAAACCCAAGTCCGTCTAAATACCCGAATTCATGAAGTTTAGCCAGATCAATCACTTTATTTCCAAGTGCAACACCCACGCGCTTTTCATTGTTGTTAACAGAAAATATCCCAAAAGGTAAGTTCTGAATTGGAAAATCTGAGTTATCTTCAACTTCAATCCAGGATTTTAAAGAAGGATTATTGGCCTTTATCATAGTCTTTGCTTTTTTTGTAAAAATAAGCAATGCATTAAATTGATCAATTAAATTGAGAGGAAAACTGGCAGGATATATTGCTTTGGTATGTGTAATCATTCATTTGTGTCTCAGTTTTATGAATACGGCACCAAAGACGTATCGAATTTCCTGGCTCAATCAAGTGTCTCAGTCCTATGTTTTTCCATTCATGCCTCAGAATTGGGAATTGTTTGCACCAGAGGTTCCGCGGGATAATTATGAGATAGAAGTAGTGCTTAACAATGAGGATGATTTTCGTCTAATTGAATCTGTTTTGGACAGGAGTACACTTGGAGCTTTGAGTATGGATCACTCTGTTGCTGTGGGCTTATACAATTACTGTTATTTTTTGGATGCTGAATTGAAACACAATCAAGATACTTACTACCGCAAAGGTCTGGATTCTGTGGTCTATGAATCAATCTCCTATCTCAAAAATGCCAATTACTATGGCAGATGGGAGTATGTGGTATACAAAAACGATCAGGTTATTTATTTCAAATGGAATGAAACTAAGGTTGACTGAATATATCGATCAATTGATGACTTCAAGTTCTGGTAAAACTACCCTGGACACATTCTTCAAATGCCTATTTGTTTTGTTATTTTTCTTAAACCTGAGCTGGGCATTTGACATGGATTATTTGTATGGTTCTAACTCAATATTTCCAAATTATCCCTACGAACGTGGCAGTGTGTTGGATCTTTTTCTGGTATTATCAAACCATGGTGAGTGGTTGATTTATTTTGAAACCGCTTTTTTAATGCTGCTCGTCCTGTGTTTTTTTAAGAATCATTGGGTTTGGGCTGCATTATTGTACTTTGTTCAGTTGAATTTCTACTACAAGGGAAATATGGCTTTGAATTCGGGCTATATGTTGCTTAATATTTGTCTGTTTTTTAATGTGATCCGGACTTTTTTTGCAAGAAGTGAGCAGTATAGAGACCTTGCTAATAATGCTGTTTTGCTATTGCTGAAGTGGCAGGTTTGCTTGATATATGTTGTGTCCTTTTTGTATAAAATTGAAGGTCATGGTTGGACATCAGGCAGCGCCTTGAAGGAACTTTCTGGTAATCAGGTTTTTGGAGGGGGGATTATGGGGAGTTTGCCAGATTGGATGTTGGTGGCAGGTACGTTTGTGGTGTTGATCCATCAGGGCGTTTTTAGTTTGGCAATTTGGTTTAAACAGTCAAGAATTCCGGCAATATTAGTAGGTGTTGGGATTCATCTGGGAATAGTGATCTTTATGGGCTTACTGGATTTTGGTTTGATTATGGTGTTGATGTATCTGCTATTCTTAAGTCCACAAGAGATGAATCGAATAGGAGGACTTCTTAAGTTTTGGGACAAAAAAAAGCGGCTTCAAACATGAAGCCGCCATATTAATAAAATGCACTGTCCTAGAATTTGGTTGTTTTAGTGCTTGATAGTCATTTCGACCAGCGCGGAGAAATCTCTACTACATGAGGACCAGAGATTTCTCGACTTAGCTCGAAATGACCTTGTTAAGCAACCAAATTCTAGGACAGTGCTTAATTAAATTAATTTCTTACCAGGTAAATAAAGGTTTGGATGACATCAATGCATGGACATCACCTTTCACCTTTGAAATGGCATTGATATCTGAATGATCGCCCTGAATAACTCGATCAATCAAACTCACAATTTCAACACAATCCTTCGCATTTAATCCTCTTGTTGTAACTGCTGATGTACCTATTCGCATTCCACTAGTCACAAAAGGAGACTTGTCATCAAATGGAACCATGTTCTTATTCACTGTGATTTCGGCTAATCCAAGTGCAATCTCCGCATCTTTACCCGTAATGTTTTTAGACCTTAAGTCGATTAGCATAGAATGGTTATCCGTTCCACCAGAAATTACTTTGTAACCTGCATTTACAAAAGCGTTAGCCATGGCCTTAGCATTTTCAATGACTTGTTTACAGTAATTCTTATATCCATCTGTAAGCGCTTCACCAAAAGCCACTGCTTTCGCCGCAATCACATGTTCCAATGGTCCTCCTTGTGTGCCAGGAAAAACACCTGAATCTAGCAAAGAAGCCATGCTTCTTACACTGCCTTTCATGGTTTTAATGCCCCATGGGTTTTCAAAATTTTGCCCCATCATGATCACTCCACCTCTTGGACCTCTTAAAGTTTTGTGAGTAGTAGTTGTAACAATATGACAATGAGGAAGCGGATCGTTCAATAATTTTGAACCGATGAGCCCGGCTGGATGAGAGATGTCAGCTAGAAGAATAGCACCAATTTCATCGGCAACCGATCTTAAGCGCGCATAATCCCAATCTCTTGAATATGCTGAAGCACCACAAATGATCATTTTAGGTTGAACAGCTTTTGCCTGCTCTTCCAGTTTGTCGTAATCAATCATACCTGTACTCTCTTCAACCCCATAGAAGTGAGGTTCGTAGAGTTTACCGCTAAAATTGACTGTTGAGCCATGGGTTAAATGACCACCATGGGATAGGTCAAATCCAAGAATTTTGTCTCCCGGTTTCAAACAAGCCAGCATTACTGCAGCATTGGCCTGGGCTCCTGAATGAGGTTGTACATTTGCCCATTCTGCTCCAAATAGTTCCTTTAATCGGTCAATTGCTAACTGTTCAATTTGATCCACTACTTCACATCCTCCGTAGTATCGCTTTCCAGGAAGTCCTTCAGCATACTTATTGGTTAATACGGACCCCATGGCTTCCATTACCTGGTCGCTCACGAAATTCTCAGAAGCAATTAACTCTATACCACTTAATTGACGGGCTTTTTCTGCCTCAATTAATTCAAATATTCTTGTATCCTTCATTGTTTCAATAAATGCGCGGCTAATTTAGAAATAATAAAGGTTTATCAACTCCTGAAAGCGAAACTTTCACTTTTTCATCAAGAATTGTGCAGGATAAAGCATAAACAGGGGAAGTGGCGACTGGAGAATATGCATGATAAATCTGGACGATTTGTAACCAATTTGATTGAAATTGATGATGAAGTCGATACCGTAAAGACATAATGCACCCAGTGTTCCGAATAAATATAGGTACTGAAGAATTTTGAGCATTGGGCGGAAATCATTGACCAAAAGAGTAATTCCAAAGTGACAAATGGCATAGAATATCAGGATGTACATAAAAGTATAGCCCCATTTAATCCACATGAGCTCATTAAGGTCTAAATCCATCATCCAATTTGCCAAAGTGCCTTCAAATGCATCATAATTATATAACCCTTGCAAATACTTAATTCTGGCATTGATATAATAGAATTGCCTGTCTCTTAAAAAACCGGCCAACAGAATAAAACCAGCAGTGATAAAAATGCTCAGAATTTTATTTTGTCTCAAGTATTTCAGCACGATTCGGTCAATCTTTTGAGGTGTTTTGTTGCAAATTAAGTCCGCTTAATCTGGAAGTCCATAAGTACCACAAGAAGAAGACGAATCCGTACACGATGATCTGGAAGGTGTAGTTGTGATTGAGATCCAGATACTCGGGATAGTCTTTTTGAATGTATGCAAGTAGTGCAATTCTAATCGAATTAATCAGGTGAATTGCCAAAACGCCAAGAGGTATAAACCAGGCTTTTTTCTTCCATGGACCGGGAAAAGCCAGAACGTAAATCAAAAATAGGGCGAAAAGGGATACGCCATTGCATTGTGGTCCAATGTGTACACCGGAAGAATCGCTGTCCTCTTCATGAATTCCAACGATGATATATTCGCCTTCTTCCATTCTGAAAGAATTGAACCCAAATAAGTTCAATACAGCACTTCCTGAGTCAGCAGCTATTCTGGAAATACGGGCGTCAAAATCATCCTTTACTTTCATTTCCGGCATGATAGCTTCATACACTATGAGCCAAGCCACATAAGTGCTAAGTGCAATGATTAAAAATCTGGCAAGCGGATTATTTTGAAGAAACGACTTCATAGTTTGATGCAAAAAAAAGTTGAGCTTAGCTCAACTTTTCTTCGTTATCTTGTTTTTTGTAATCGTACAATTTTTTTCCTCCTAAGGCAACACCGGCTGCGATTAAAAAGCCAAGTCCACCATCAACTGGGATACAGGGAGGAGGCCAACATGGAGGCGGTCCTCCAGCAGGCGGTCCACCAGGTCCACCACCAGCAGGTTGAGAGTACCCTAGATGAGTCATAAATGACATCACGAGCATCAAACCAAATATTTTGAGCCACTTCATAATAGGCAAATATAATAATAAAAAACTGCTTCAAAATAAATTCTTGTGAACCACCAGTTTTTTTCTTTGTAATTGACTTTTTTTCTGACGAGAGGTTTTTATCTACATCCTGGAAAATCTTTTTTGAAACCCAAAGTCCATTCTTGCGTAGAGAGATCGAATAAACTGCTATTTTTGCAGCCAAATGTCCACGATTGGACTTGTTGTATGAGCGATAAGCACAATGCCAATATCATATCTGCTAAAGACATCTCATTTGTCTTACGACTGATTAGGAGAAACATTCTGATTCTTTTATTGATTTCTTTGTTTTCAGGTATTTTGGGATATATGTATACCTATCAGATGGTGAATATTTATGGCGCCAAGTGTCAGATATTGGTGAAATCATCGGAGGTTTATGATTATCAGAATAATATATATAGGTCTTTGGGATACGCTGATATCTATTCGGATATGGCTAACCAGAGTCGTGTGATTAAGTCGAAGGATCTGATTGAAAAGGTCTTAGATCGGGTTAATTTCCAGATAAGGTATTTTATAAATGGTAGGGTAAAAACAACAGAAGTTAGAAAGGGAGTGCCTTTTGAATTAACCTTTACCAATGCCGTTAAGAGCATTTATGATCAGAAAATAAAGGTTCAGGTACTGGATTTGGAAAGAATAAAAATCGAGTACAAAATAGGTGAAAAGAAAGAAGAGCAGATTCTAGTGCTAGATAGTGAGGTTACCACACCATACTTTTCAGTGAAAGCGAGCAAAACGAGTGATTTGACCAAGGAGAATTTAGGTAAACTAAAGAACGTTGATTATCATGTTGTATTGATTGGCAAGAATGCCTTGATTTCGAAATACCAGTCATCTTTAACGGTCGAAAATATTGAATACACTAATATTCTTGAGTTAACCGTTGTTGATGAAATACCGGAACGCGGAGTAGAGTTTTTGGATGCTTTGGCCCTTGAGTACATTGATTACACATTGGAGTCAAAAATTGAAAGAAATGATAGTACGCTTCATTATATAGACAGGCAACTCAATGAGGTAATTGAGATTCTAAATGTTATAGAAGATACTTTAGATTCATACAAGGCTCAAAAGTCCATATTAGATTTGAACAAGCAAGCCGACAGGTATTTTGATCAGCTTACTGAATACGAAGACCAACTAAGAAAGGTGAGGTTGACACTTAATGATCTTCGACGACTTGAGAGTTATGTGCTGAATATTGACCCTCAAAGAAATAGACTTCTTCCCAGTAGTGTATATGTTGGTGGAAATGATGATTTTTTGAGAACTTCCATAGAAAAGTTATATAAACTACAAGAAGAGAAAACGAAAATGGAGTCTTCTCATACCAATAATTCTCAAAGGATGAAGTTGGTTGTTGCAGACATCAATAAGTTAAAAGATGAACTTCTTGAGTATCTAGTAAATGATAAAAAGGCGATGGTTGAAGAAATGAATTCGCTTATGAAAGAAGTGGCAGTTTATAACGGTAAACTTGAGAAACTGCCTAAAACTCAAAGGGGGTTGATGAACATAACACGAGAATTAGAAGTTAATCATAAACTTTACATGTTTTTGCTTGAAAAACGGGCGAGCACCATTATTGCCCGCGCTGGAATTATTCCAGAAACCAAAGTGATAGAACATGCAAGAGGAATTGGTTTAGTAGCTCCGAACAGATCTAAATACATTACAATATTTGTTTTGGCCGGTGTGCTGATTGCTGGTATTATTATCTTTTTAAGAGAAGTCTTGTTCAGAAGGGTGTCTTCTTTAGATGAACTTGCACTGAACACGGAACTTGCGATTATTGGGCAAGTTTTCAAGAAGAAGCAGCTTGGTGACTATGATTACAAACTACTTGAGACTGAATCCAAGAGTCAGCTGGCAGAGTCGTTCAGGGCTATTAGAACTAATTTGCAATATTTTGGGAGTCAATCTGAGTCATCTTGCAAAACAATATTGATCACTTCAGTAGCTCCCGGTGAGGGTAAGACATTTTGTGCTGTTAATTTGGCTACGATAATGGCAAGAGCGAACAAAAAGGTTTTGCTCTTAGAACTGGATATGCATAAGCCAAGGATTTACAGAGCTTTTGATCAAAATCCCGCAGTTGGCCTAAGTACTTTTTTAATAGGTAAAGCTTCTTCAGAAGAGATCATTCATGGAACTGATACTGAAAATTTAGACATTGCTTTTTGCGGACCTGTCCCTCCCAATCCCTCAGAATTGATTATGAGTGATAAGATTAAAAACTTCATAAAAGAAAATAAAGAAAATTATGATGCCATTCTAATCGATACACCGCCAGTTGGTTTGATCTCTGACGCCCTGGTGCTGATGAATTTATCTGATGTCAATCTATTTGTATTTAATACTTCTACTACCCGTAAAAAGGAAATTTCTTTTGTAGAGAACCTAATAGACAAAAACCGAATAGAGAATTGCGGTGTGATCTTGAATGGCGTTAAAATCAGCAAGTGGCAGATGTACTATGCCAAGTATGGTTATGGCTATGGTTACGGATATGGTTATGGTTACGGGTATGGTTATGGCTACGGTTATGGGGATTCGGAGGAAGAGTAATTGGCGTTTAAAATCCTTTTGGAGAACGTAAAATGTATTTTTGAGAACAAAAACATGGGAAAAGGTCTAAATAAGATTGAAAGTTGGGATGTAGTTATAAAACCCAAATCAAGTTGGTTCAAACTCAATCTAAGAGAGCTTATTAGATACTATGATTTGTTGGTTATGTTTATCAAAAGAGACATAGTCACGGTATACAAGCAAACTGTTTTGGGACCACTTTGGTATTTTATTCAGCCTATATTGACAACAGCGGTTTATATTCTCGTATTTGGTAAAATAGCTGGGATGTCTACAGATGGTTTACCCAAACCAGTTTTCTATTTGTGTGGTATAATAATTTGGAACTACTTTTCTGAGTGTTTTATTAAAACATCTGATACTTTTTTGACTAACCAGAATATTTTTGGAAAAATATATTTTCCAAGATTGATAGTTCCTATCTCCAAAGTTGTTTCTGGCTTAATCAAATTTTGTATTCAGTTTATTCTGTTCCTTGGTTTCTATTTATATTATATGTTCCAGGAGGGATACTCCTATGGACCAACATGGTATTTGGTTTTGCTTCCAGTTTTACTTGTATTAATGGGAATGGTTGGATTGGGCTTTGGATTGTTGTTTACATCACTTACCTCAAAGTATAGAGACTTTAAGTTCTTAATTCAGTTTGGAGTACAATTAGTGATGTATGCCAGTCCAATAATATATCCTCTAGGTAGCCTGGAAGATGGGTCAACTCTCAAGACCGTTATCTCATTAAATCCATTGTCTCATATTATTGAATACTTTAAGTATGCTTTTTTAGGCAAAGCGGAAATAATTGATTGGGGAATTTGGTATTCTGGATTATTTACAATTCTGGTTCTTTTTATTGGTATCATAGTATTTAATAGAACTGAGAAAAACTTTGTTGATACGATATAAATATGAAAGAAACAGTGTTAAAAGTTGAAAACCTGTCTAAACTCTATAGGTTGGGAGAGATTGGCACAGGAACTCTGAGTCATGATCTAAATAGATTTTGGGCACGTGTCAGAGGAAAAGAAGACCCATATAGTCTTGTTGGTCAAGTTAATGATCGAACAAGTGAGGCAAAACAAGATTATGTCTGGGCGCTAAAGGACAATAATTTTGAAGTAAAGCAAGGTGAAGTACTAGGAATAATTGGAAAAAATGGTGCGGGTAAATCTACGCTCCTTAAACTCATCTCTCAAATTACGTCTCCCACTGAAGGAAGTATAAAAGCCAAAGGTAGAATAGCCTCCCTATTGGAGGTAGGAACTGGCATGCATCCAGAGATGACAGCCAGAGAAAATATTTATCTAAATGGTGCCATTCTGGGGATGTCAAAAAAAGAGATCAGTTCCAAGTTTGATGAGATCATAGAATTTGCGGGTTGCAAACTCTATATGGATACACCACTTAAAAGATTTTCCTCAGGTATGCGCGTCAGATTGGGATTTGCTGTAGCCGCTTTTTTGGAACCAGAAATTTTAATTGTGGATGAGGTATTGGCGGTAGGAGATGCTGAATTTCAGAAAAAGGCCATTGGAAAGATGAAGGATGTGAGTCGGGGTGGAGGGAGAACTGTTCTATTTGTGAGCCATAATATGTCCAGTGTAAAAAGTTTGTGCTCAAGAGCCATTGTATTGGAGCATGGACAAATTAGATTTGATGGGGAGGTGAATGAAGCCATACACAGATATTTAACAGAGGGCTCTGTGGATGGTGTATATGAGTATAAAGAATTTAGCGGGGATGACAAGAATACGTCAAACGAGTTTGTTCAAATTAATTCCATTGGAATTAAGGCGGTGGGTAAACATTATGGAGAGCCAATGAATATTAACAATGAATTATCTTTGGTTATTGATTATACCAAAAAGTTGAGTGACGTGCGTTTGGACACTACAATTCAGATAAAGGGAGAAGGAGGGAATTATCTGCTTGCTTCCGGTTCAGGATCTATTGATGACATGGACAATACCACTCAAACAGGAAGAATCAGGCATCAGGTAATTTTGCCTTCAAATTTTTTTAATGCTTCTTCTTTTTATGTTAATCTTCTTGTTAATCAAAATAGGAAGAAGATTAATCTTAGGGTTGATGACATATTGAAATTTGATATACTTCCAAAGGAAACTGCTCTAGGTCAGTATATGGGGAAGAGTCAGGTACCGTTGAGGCCAGAATTTAAATGGACCTATGCTCAAACAGATGAATTGACCTAATTCAAGTGAAGCAAATTTATTCCGATGAAGTTAGATTTTAAACTGAAATATTCTAAAAAAAGAGCTTTAAGATTTGAGTTTGGATTGTCAAAATATGATTTGACCAATGCGGAAAAGATACAACGTAATATTCAACATAAAGTATTTGCAGTAGGTTTTGGAAAAACAGGTACCACGTCTTTAGAATCTGCACTAAAAGGTTTCGGATATAAGATGGGAAATCAGGGGGTGGGGGAGATTTTAGCCGAAGATTGGCATAATGGTCGCGCCGACAGGATCATTAATTTTTGTCATACGGCAAACGCCTTCCAAGACATGCCATTTGGGATGCCGAATCTCTTCAAGGAATTAGACGCTGCCTTTCCCAAGAGTAAGTTTATACTGACCGTCAGAGATGACGAAGATGTTTGGTTTAATTCACTAGTAAATTATCATTCAAAACTATTCTCAAAAGGCAATATACCATCGGAAGAAGAACTTAAAAATGCTTTATACAGACACAAAGGCTGGTCGCTAGAGGTGTTGAAATTTATTTTTGAATATCCTGAAATCCCTCTCTACGAAGAAGCCTATTATAAATCTAAATATTTGAATCACAATCAATCAGTTATTGAATATTTTTCAAGTAGACCAGATGATTTGTTAGTTTTGAATGTGTCAAATGAATCTAGCTATAGAGATTTGGCTAATTTTTTGAACGTGGAAGTTGATAAGAACGCCACTTTTCCATGGAAGAATAAAACATAATTTATGGAACCAATATTTGTCACAAAACCATCTTTACCACCATTGGATGACTTTGGAGATAGTCTGAAGGAAATATGGCATTCAAGCTATATCACTAATGATGGCAAATTTCATAAAAAACTAGAGGCAGCTTTGGCAGAATATCTGGGAGTTAAACATATTAGTGTTTTTTCTAATGGAACAATCGCACTCGTGACAGCTTTACAGGCTTTGGGTATAGAAGGAGAGGTAATTACCACACCATATAGTTTTGTTGCCACAGCCAATGCCCTTATCTGGAACCGTGTAACACCAGTTTTTGCGGACATTAATCCTTTTGATTGTAATCTCAATGTGGATGCCATTGAAAATGCAATTACTGAAAAAACAACTGCCATCATGCCCGTTCATGTATACGGCACTTGCTGTGATGTTGAGCGTATTGAGGCACTTGCAAAGAAGTACAACTTAAAAGTCATATATGATGCGGCCCATGCATTCGGCGTCAAAATGGGGGATCAATCCGTATTGAATTATGGAGATTTGTCGGTATTAAGCTTTCATGCGACTAAAGTTTTTAATACTATTGAAGGAGGGGCCATAGTTAGTCATTCAAAAGAAATGAAGACAAAAATTGATAACCTCAAAAATTTTGGAATCATTGATGAAGTCACTGTCGTTGATGCAGGCATCAACGGAAAAATGAATGAACTTCAGGCAGCATACGGTTTGCTTAACTTGGAATATATTGATGAGAAAATTGAGGCGCGTAAAAAAGTAAGTGACTATTATTCTAGTCAGCTTCAATCGGTGGAAGGTATAAACTTGTTAGACATAATGGGGGCTTCAAGACATAACTACTCTTATTTCCCGATTTTCATACAAGATGACTGTCATTTCACAAGAGACCAATTATATCAGGCATTGAGGAAAGAAAATATTTTCTCGAGACGCTATTTCTATCCTTTAATATCAGAGTTTCCTATGTATCAATCTTTGCCTTCAGCAGATAGAAATAATTTGCCCAATTCATGGCAGCGGGCAAACTCTGTGCTCTGTTTACCTATGTTTCCAGATCTTAAAATGAGTGAGATTGATCGAATTGTAAATATTATTAAGCGGATGAGTTAGTATGAAAACCGCCATCATGCAGCCATACGTTTTTCCCTATTTGGGTTACTTTCAATTGATTTCCTCTGTTGATTGTTTTGTCTTTTATGATGATGTTAATTTCATCAAAAGAGGTTGGATCAACCGTAATAAGATTCTGGTCAATGGGAATGAGAGTTTATTTAGTATTCCACTTGTTAAGGCCTCTCAAAATAAACTGATCAATGAAATCCATCTGGTAAATGATAATAAATGGACAAATCAATTTTTAAATACCATCCAAACTAACTACAAGAAAGCACCCTTCTTTAAAGAGGGATTTGAATTAGTGGAAACAGTCCTGAGCGCGCATCATAAAAGCATCTCAGACTTGGCTATTGACAGTGTCATAAAGACCTGTGATTACCTTGGGATGAATAGAAACTTTCAGTTGAGCTCGGCGAATTATTTTTCAACCAAAGGGCTTCCAAAAGCAGATCGATTGGTAGAGATTACCAAACTTTCTGGTTCAACCACATACATCAATGCCCAAGGAGGAAAGCAGCTGTACGATAAACCATACTTTGAAAGTAAACATGTGGACTTGTTTTTCCTGATTGGCCAACTCAAAGAATATCCGCAATTTGAAAATCAATTTGTGCCAGGTCTTTCGATGATAGATCTCATCATGTTTAACGATTTAGAGCAAATAAATCAGATGCTGAATCACTATTATTTAGATTAATGCTTGACAATTATCAATACAATCTTGGACAATTATTTCATGAGGTATCTCTTGAACATGCGAATAGGCCGGCCATTGCCTTGATCGATGGAAGTTTAATGACTTATCATGACTTGAACATCATCTCCAATAAAATCGCTCATGTACTCGCGCGGCGTGGAATTCAAAGACATGATGTGGTAGCCATTTTAAACGATAAATCTCCAATTGCTTATGGAATGATGTTGGCTTGCCTTAAGCTTGGAGCGATATATTCAAATCTGGACCCCAAAAGCCCCATCGAGAGGTTTGAAAAAATGATTGCCACATGCCAACCAAAGATTATTTGTTATTTCGATGACCAGCGCTCTGTGATCAATGAATATGATAGCGCAGGGTGTGAAAAATTATGTTACACCAGTGAAGATTTCAATGAAACTCTAGAATCTGCCGCATCTCAGATGCTAGAAATCAACAAATATGTAAGCAGTAACTCACCTGCCTATATCATGTTCACATCTGGGTCAACTGGTTTTCCAAAAGGAGTCGTGATCTCTCATCAGAACATTGCCAATTTTATTTGCTGGTCGAAAGAGACATACAATACAAGTCCAGAAGATCGATTCACGAATATCAATCCCATGCATTTTGACAATTCAGTGTTTGATTTTTATGCGTCACTGTTTTCTGGGGCGTCCCTTATTCCAGTCGGAGAAAACCTGACTAAAATACCTATGAAACTAATCAAAGCATTAAATGAGCTTAGACCTACAATTTGGTTTAGTGTCCCATCCATGTTGGTATTTGTGGTTAACATGAGGGCATTGAAACATGAGGACTTGCAAGATTTAAGGATCATTACGTTCGGAGGAGAGGGGTTTCCTAAAAATAGTTTGCGCAAACTGTGGAACTTTTTTGACGAACGCACCCAATTTGTCAATGTATATGGCCCAACAGAATGTACTTGTATATGTTCTTCTTATGTGGTTCAGGAGAGTGACCTGGAGAATGACGATTTATTGCCCCTGGGCCCTATTGCCCCCAACTTTTATGCTCAGGTTATTGATGAAAATGGCGCCATCATCCATGGAGAAGAAACGGGGGAACTGTTAATTGGCGGTCCTAATGTTGGAATTGGTTACTACAACGATCTATCAAAAACTCAGGATGCTTTCATACAAGATCCCGCAGAAAATGCACATGTCAAAACGGTATACAAAAGTGGAGATTTGGTTCGATTGGACAGTACAAACGACATGCTGTACTTTATGGGGCGTAAGGATAATCAAATCAAAAGAATGGGCTACAGAATTGAGCTAGAAGAGATTGAGAATGTCCTCAATACAATAGATTTTATTGATGAATCTGCGGTTGTATATGTCGACAATGAAAAGTATAAGGCCAAAATAATTGCCAATATCTGCTCTCCCAATAAAGATGAAAAGAAACTTAAAGAAATACTAATAAAGTACTTACCTTCGTACATGATTCCAGATTTATATGTCTATTGTGACAGCCTTCCCAAAAATCAAAATGGAAAGATAGATCGGATCAAAATAAAGGATCAATTAAATCAATGAAAAAACAACTAGTCATATTTGGTGCTGGTAAAATTTCTGAGGCTGTGAGTTACTATTTTAATAGGGATTCAGACTATGAAATTGTGGCTTATGTGGTGGATGATGCTTTTGCCAGCGCGTCTTCATTTCTCGATAAGCCTTTGATTGGTTTATCAGAATTGGCGTCCAAATACCCAAGTGATTCTTTTCAGATGTTTGTAGCCACAGGGTATCAAGGGGTAAATAGTTTGAGGAAGGATCGTTACATGGCTCTGAAAGAAGAAGGCTACAAGTTTGCGAATTATGTGAGTCCTCATGTATACGGAGATTTTTCAATTGGAGAGAATTCAATCATCATGGACAATGCCGTTATTCAACCCTGCGTGACTTTTGGAAACAATATCTTCGTTTGGGGAGGTGCCATGGTAGGGCATCATGCTAAAATAAATGACCATTGTTGGCTTACTGGTGGATGTCAAATTGGCGGCATTGTTGATTTAGGAGAAAGTACATTTGTTGGTCTTGGAGCTGTAATCGGAAATGAAGTTAGAGTCGGAGAGGCTTGCATGATAGGGGCATCCACTTTAACTACAAAGAGCCTTGAAGATAAAACAGTGCTTTTGGTTCCTCCAACCGAAAAACATAGACTTAACTCAAGTCAATTTACAAGAATGTCATCCTGTTTCAGGGTCTAATTAAACAGAAAGTAATGGAAGATAAAATAAACGACATCTTAATTCAGGTTTTCAATTTAAACGAAGATCAGGTGAAAGAGGATTTGGGAATGGATGATGTGAACAATTGGGATTCTTTAACACACATGAATCTTATTGTAGCTATTGAAGACGAGTTTTCAATAGAATTAAGTGGCGATCATATTGCAGATATGGTAAGCTTTGATCAAATCAGACAGACGGTTTCCAAATATCAATAAGTTTATGACTATTTCAGAGGCATCTTTGATTATTACAGGGGCAGGCTCAGGTTTTGGTAAATCCATGGCGCTTTATTTTTCTCAATTGGGCGCCAAAGTATCGGCCTTGGATTTCAATGAGGATGCTTTGAAACTGTTGAAAAATGAGGACAGCTCCATTGCCACTTATATCTGTGATGTTTCCAGTAATGAAGACGTTGAAAAGGTCGTTGACCATATATTTGAGGACTCAGATAATGTAAATGTGCTGGTTAATAATGCGGGCATTATGAAGAATGCCCCTTTGGTCAATTTGCTATCCCGTCCAGATTCCAGGCATTCAGTTGATCTGTGGTCTCAGGTGATCAATGTGAATCAAAATGGTGTATTTTATATGACGCGATCCGTGGTCAATAAAATGATTCGAAAGCGAAATAAAGGGGTCATTATTAATTTGAGTTCCATAGCGGCTAAAGGCAATATTGGTCAAACAGCTTATTCCGCATCTAAGGCAGCCGTTGAGGCCATGAGTAAAACATGGTCAAAAGAGTTGGGAAGCTTTGGGATACGATCCGTATGTATTGCACCAGGTTTTATTAATACCATTGGAACGCATGACGCCTTGGAAGAAAAAATGTTGTCCAAATGGATACAAAAAACGCCGCTCAGCAGAACAGGAGAAGTACGGGAAGTCGTTAAAGCAGTTCACTTTGTTATAGAAAATGACTTTTACAATGGAGAAACTTTGCATGTTAATGGAGGTCTGGTGGTTTGATGAATTATAAGATTGATACGGCAAGATTGAGCTTAAGACCACCTCAAATGATTGATGATTCAAGGCTTTATCAATTAATGTCACAAGAAGACATCACTACTTTTTTGTCGTGGGATGCGCATCAATCAATAGAAACTACGAGAGCTGTTATCTCTGGTTTAATTGAATCTCAGAATGCAGAGAAAGGGTATCATTGGTGCATCTATCATCAGGACGCAATAATCGGCTTGGTATCATTAATAGATGTTCGACGAAAAATAAGAACTTGGACATTGAATCGTGCAGAAGTCTCCTATTGGATTTCACCGAATTTTCAAGGACAAGGGTTTGCAACAGAAGCAACGCAAGCGGTGCTAGAATTTGGATTTAGTAAGCTATCTTTGCATAAAATAATCATTGCTCATGCAGTTGCCAATGGCGCGTCAAAGAGAATCTGTGAGAAACTAGGATTTGAAAAGTACGCTCATGAACATGACGCCTTTAAAAAGGAGGGACAATGGCATGACTTGGTGTGGTACGAAATAATTAAAGGTAAATGAAAAAAGATACACTGGCGGTATACAGATGTCCAAAGACACAGTCTGAATTGACATTATCAGACAACGCAAAAATTAATGATGATGTCGTTGTGGAAGGAACGCTTCTTGCCGATGACGGCACGGCTTATTCAATTGAAGGTGGTTTGCCAGATTTTACTTGGCCAAAGGGATTGTCTGACATAGATGCACATGAAAAAGAAGTGTACGAAGAACTGGCTGCTGAATACGATAAGTACGCTTCAATTCCATTTCGCACATTTAAATCGGATGAGAAAGAAATCCGTGAATACATGGTTCAGAAATTGAATATCAAACCAAATTCTAAAGTGCTGGAAATCGGTTGTGGTGATGGAAGAGGAGCTTTTCATATTGCAGACAAACTTGGCGAAGATGGAGAGTTTTATCTTCAGGAATTATCACCTGCATTTCTGAAGAACGCCATAAAGAGGTTGCAAGTATTTGAGAACAAATTAAATATCAATTATTCCATAGGGAGTGCTATGCATTTGTCATATCCTGATAATTACTTTAATGCAGCACATCATTTCGGTGGGCTAAGCACATTTTCAGACACAAAACAATGCTTTCAGGAACTTTGCAGAGTTGTTAAACCAGGTGGAAAGATCTTGGTGGGAGATGAAAGTATGGGATTGTGGTTAAGGGACACTGAATTTGGTCAGGTCATGATGAATTCCAACCCACTTTTCAAATTCAACATACCTTACGATGAAATTCCAGTAGAAGCTAGAAATGTGAAGGTAGAATGGATTATGATGGGAGCGTTCTTTCTACTAGAATTTGAAGTAGGAGAAGGGGAACCTGAAGCAGATTACTTTGTGCCCATTCCAAGTGCCAGAGGCGGAAATCACTGGATCAGATATTACGGAAACCTGGAGGGCGTGACAGATCAAACCAAAAAAATGGCGCATGAGGCCATCAAAAAAAATGGAAAAAGTATGCATGAGTGGTTGGAAGAAATTGTGAGCAATGCAGCTAAAAAAGAATTAAATGACTGAGGCATTTGAGTGGAAGAAGTTAGGTCAAATATTTGATCTGAAACAGCATAGCAATATGGATTGGATGCGAGAGCAAGCCCAAAATCCATTTTTAGTTGATATGGGAGATGTATTGCGCGTTTATTTCAATACACGTGCTCTCAAAGATGAGAATGGTTTGAGCAAAAGTTTGGCTGGTTTTGTTGATTTCGATAAATCTGGAAACTTTGAGGTGGTGAGGGTGTCTGAGAAACCAATATTTGAGCATGGAGGTCTGGGAGAATTTGACGAGTTTGGCATCATGGCAGGCTCTGTAGCGAAAATGGAAGACGCTTATTGGTTGTATTATGTGGGGTGGACAAGAAAAGTATCTGTCCCATATGATTGGCAAATAGGTTTGGCTAAAAGCACGGATAATGGTGATACATTCAAAAGATTCGGTCGTGGGTCTATTATTGGATCTACCAACACAGAACCGTTTCTTCAGGCTGGCTGTTCAAGTATTATGAACCTTAACGGTGTATGGCATTTATGGTATACTTCAGGAATCAAATGGATTCAAACAGACCATAAACCAGAATCAGTTTACCAAATCATGCATGCCACCTCCAAAGACGGCATTAATTGGGAACGCGAAGGTGTACCCGTGATTTCTCCAGTAATAAAGGATGAAGCTCAAGCATCTCCTTCAGTCATATTTCACAATAACAAATACCATATGGTGTTTAGCTATAGGCATTCCACAGACTTCAGGAACAAAGAGCGTGGTTATAGAATAGGTTATGCCTGGTCTGAGGACTTGAAAAACTGGCATAGAGATGACGTAATGGCCAATATAAATGTCTCGGATGATGGTTGGGATTCAGAAATGGTATGTTATCCTCACCTTTCTAAAATTGGCAATGATGTCTATTTGTTTTATTGTGGGAATGATTTTGGCAAATTTGGATTTGGTGTTGCAAAACTCATAAAATAACCCAGGATATGAGTGATCAGAGCATGGTTGATATATTGACTTGCACGTATAATCATGAAGCTTATATAGAAAGGTGCATTCAAGGTGTGGTTAGCCAAAAGGTCAATTTTAAGATCAGACATTTGATCGGAGATGATAAGTCTATAGATGCAACAAGAGAGATCATTCAAAAATACCACCAATCAAATCCTGATATTCTCGAATTGGTGATGAGACAAGAAAATATTGGCGCCTTTGCGAATAGTAGAGATCTATTTAATAGAACCAAAGCCAAATATATAGCCTTGTTAGATGGAGACGATTATTGGACAGATATCAACAAGCTTCAGAAGCAAGTAGACTTTTTAGAGACCAATGATGATTATTCAATTTGTTTTCACAATGCGGCAATAAAGAACAGCAATGATGAGGGAGAGAAAGTTTATTGCGTAAATATTCCTGAGGAAACCACCATTGAAGATCTTTTTTTAAGGAATTATATTCCCACAGCATCCGTAGTATTTAGAAACAATGAGGATCCATTTCCAAAATGGATAGATGACATGCCTATTGGAGATTGGCCATTGCATTTAAACCATGCCAGGTTTGGTAAGGTAAAGTACTTTGATCAAGTCATGTCTGTTTATCGAACGCACGATACGTCTACATGGTCCACTAAATCCAAGTTAGAGATGCTCAAGGGCTTAGAAACGTTTTTCGTTAAACTAAAAGAGTTGGGTCTTTTTAAAGATCATACAAATTCACTCAATGCAGGCATGGCAAGGAACTATCGGGGAATGGCTGTGGAGTGCAGAAATCAAAGACGCTTATTAAAAGGCTTGTCCTATTTATACAAGTACAAGAAATATGGAACGGGCAGTCAGTATAATCCTAGACCATATTTGTCATATATAAAACAGTTCTATAGCTAACAAGCATCTAGTCGCTATCCATTCCTTTGATAAATCTAGTGGAATAATGGAAAACTATTATGATATTTGAGGCCGAATAAGATCACAACAATTACTATATGAGTGACCAGAAAAAAATGTGGACACCGCAATATGCGCGGTATAATAAGTCAACTGTGTACCCTACAGAATGGGTGATAAGAACACTTGCAGGGGGCAACTATCCTCACATGAAGCTTGACAAGAGCAAGTACAAAGGCAAAACAATTTTAGACATGTCGTGTGGTGATGGTAGGAATCTTCATCTCTTGCTCAATCTGGGATTTAAGGTGTACGCATCTGAAATCAGTGATGAGATAGTGGATTCTCTTAAAATTAAGTATCCAGAAGTTGAGTTTAGAAAAGGGCTCAACAATGACATTGATTTTCCTGATGATTTTTTTGATTATGTTCTGTCGTGTGCTTCATGCTATTATCTTGAGGAAAACACAGATTTTCAGACCAACATGAGTGAAATAGGAAGAGTTTTGAAGACCGACGGGTATTTTATTGGGAATGTGCCAGATCTAGACAACAGTGTTGTACTTGGAGCTGAGCTTAATTCAAAGAATGAAGCAACCATTGCTAATGATCCTTTTGGCTTAAGAAATGGGTACAGGTTTCAGGTGTTTCCTGACAAAGAATCGCTCCAAAACGCCTTAACTGAAAATTCTTATTATAACGTGTCACTGGGCAGTTTTAAAGATGATTTTTACGGCCTTATGGTGTCTGGTTTCTTGTTTGTTTGCCAAAAACGATAAGCATTGGATTAAGCTAATAGGATAATTTAAAATGTCTAAAATCTAAAGATCATTTCATGCAGTTAAAACTATTTAATAGGGTTGAAATAAATATTAATAGACTAACTCCTCAGGGAGCATCTTGGTCTTATCCCGATAAATCATCTCCAAAGGAAAGACCGGAAACTAAGGATCTTTTTTTTGTTCATGTGCACATCCCAAAAACTGGGGGATCTACTTTTAATACGGTTTTAAATAAGTGTTTCGGAGATACACATGAGGCTTTTGCAGGGCGCATAATTCACCACTTGCCATATCTTACAAATAATCAAGTAGAAGGCTTCATTCGTAAACATCCAGGAATGAATTGTTTGTCTTCTCACATAGTTCGAGCTACATTACCTTACCAGTCTTCTGAAAGAAGTATCAAGTCAATTGCCATTATAAGGAATCCAGTAGACAAGTTTTTTTCACTCTACTTTCACATGAGACATAGATTTGGTGTAAGGTGTATTGAGAAAGAATTTTTGATTGGTGATTACATTGAAGAATGTATCAAAAATCATACGTACAAGTTTTCTGGTTATTTGCATCACATGTGTGGCTATCAAGGAGAGGGTTCATTTAAATACGTTAAGTCCTTAGTGGACAACCGACATCTTCACCTAATTGATACGTATAATATGAAAAGTGGTCTGCAGTTTTTAAAAGATACTTATCCGAATTATTTCACGGATGTTAGTTTCGAACAGGAGAATATATCTATAAAGAAACAAGAAGTCACTCAAACCATGAAAGATAGGGTGGGGGAATTTATCTCCGACTACGATTGGAAAATGATGAAGTTAGTTCAAACTAATCAATAGAAATAAATCGTTAGGAAATTCTGATCAAGATATAAACTCAAGACGGCTTAGGTTGCTACAATAAAAAGGTCGATATTTAAATGTCGACCTTTTTTTGAAGCATAAAAAGTTTGTCTATTTTGAAATGTTGATCGTAGTAGAAGTGATCTTACTACCATTATGTATTTTTAGTACATACATTCCCGAGCTCAAGTTGTCCTTGTTCAACTCGAATACATTGTTGTTCATTGTCCCTGAAAGAACTAAATTACCGAGCATGTCATAAACAGATACATTGTAGTTATCGGAGTGATCATCTTCCAGTAGTGTCACTCTTAAACCACCTTCAGTATACCCTAAGTTGTAGTTAATAACTTGCTCTAAGGTGAAGTCTTCGTGAGCCACATCAGCACTGCTACAAGCTAAATCATTGGTCAATAAAATTTCAAATCTATTAAGATCCTTTAGACTACCAGTCTGAACAAATTCATAAGAATTAGTCTTGAGATTGGTCACTGCACCAGTTGTCAAATCCAAAAGATGGATGCAGGAATATGAATTGAAAGCATCTAGATTATCTGCTGAAATACTGAAGTTTCCATCAATTTCAGTATTTATTGCCACAGGAATTCTAAGATCGCCATAAGAAAATGGCATACTATTCAGTCTTAAACCTTCCTGATCCACAGGGAAAAAAAGTAGAGGACTCTTTTTTGTGGTAGGTTTCTGAGGACCTCTGAACAAAGGAATGTCAAATTCATCTAAATCATTTTGAGCAAAGTCATCGAACTCAATATTCGATTTACAACTATAACCATTGTTCAAGTTATCTATTTTTATCGTGAGCAGGTTGTCATAAACTACATTTTTAGATTTAACAAAGCTAACATTGCTTTCACCCTTTGAAAATTGATCAATTACCAAATTCGTTGTAACGCTGGAGTTAACCCAGAACCCCTGCATAGATGCAATAAAGCCGTTGGAATTAATGTTGCCAGTCGATACACCTGTTCCCGGACCAGTAACCTCATAATACTCAAAGTTACCTGTTCCACTGTCATATATGTAGAAGAAGTCTCCTACACCTGAACCTACATTCATTTCATGCCAGTCAAGTTCACAAGCATAAGGATTACCAACAAGGTTCCATCCTGGTCTAAGTTGAGTAGGAAAGCCTGCAGGACCATTGGGTTGTCCAGTGATATCAATCTGTGTACCACTGTAAGAGTTTAAATCGTCTCCCAAGAATACTTCATATCCAGTAGCATTACCCATAAAGTCAGACACGTTATGCACATCAGAGTATTGTTGAGTGGAGGCATCAAATGTCTTAATGGAAGCAAAGCATCCGCCACCGTATGCACAACCATCTGGCATACCAGAACCACTAATGATCATATCATCATCCCATTGTGAGAAATCAATTATAGAACCTCTAAATGGGTTTGACAGGTCACGATAATCTGCAGAACCACCAGCAATATTTCTTTGAAGAGTCACGTTGCCATTGATGTTTGAAGCGCCTGCTAAGAATCTAATTCTAGCACTTTGAGTTCCGTTCGCAAGAAGAGTTAAAGAGTTTCCATTCAAGTTAAGAAATCCGTCATCTAGTCTTATGTTGTTATCGATAGTGTAAGAACCGGAATTGATATCCACTCCTAAACCAGCCCCTGAATTATCAATGGTAAGGTTATAAAAATTAACTGTCCCAGAAGCGTCCATGGTTTGTGAAGTTGAGCCCGACATTGTAAACAATCCTTCCTGCATGTTTAGTGTGCCCTGTATATCTACATTTCCAGTAACTGTAATGTCATGATTTGATCCTGAAGCATCTAAAGCGCCATTAACGGTGAAGTTACCGTTGATGCTTAGATTGGTGCCTAAGGTCAAAGTTGAATTAGGACCTACAACGGTATTGAAAAGAGTTTGGGCTGAGGACAGAGACGTAGTGATGTTTTGAACACCCGTCCCATCAAAAGTAATTACACTTGAAGTACCTGTTGTGGTAATACCTCCTCCATTGTTAATCCAATCGCCTCCAACATTAAAGTTAAAGCCATCAAGATCAACTACTGGGGAAGAATTTTGGATGATGAAATCATTGGCAACCACAATGTCCTCAGTAAAACGATAGTTGAAACTAGAAAAATTCACCTGCAAATTATGAAAACCGTTCTCTGTCTGAGGGATATTCAGATTTCCAGTAATGGCAGGGTTCCAATCCAAGATTACCGTATTACCGGCAAAATCAGTGTGAAGCCTTCCTAGATTTAAGAAGTTCGAAGATCTGATCGTTAGAGTTCCTTCGTTAAAAAAATCAGTAGCACCTGAATAAGCAATCGCCTCCCGCGCAAATGTTACATTTCCTTGATTGGTCAAATCTGATCCATTGTAAATTCTTAACCAACGTTCTTTGTACCAAGTTACATCAGACAAAATAATTCTACTCGTCACGATTTGAACATTCCAAAAATCACCAAAATCACCTCCACCTGAAATGGTAGTACCCGCACCTTTAAACATGATAGTGACTTTTCTGGTTTCTGTGCCTTCCATGTCATAATCCCCAGAAACTTCTAACCTTGTATTGAAGTTAAAGCCACCGTCAAAAATCGCATTATTCTCAACCACCACATTTCTGCATCTATGTAACGCACCATTAACGAGTGCAACAGTTCTGCCAGTTGGAATGGTAATGTCATCATCCGCATCAGGAATGCCATCGGCATCACCCACTATGGTCCAAACAGCTGCGCCGCCAGTCCATGAACCGTCTGTATGACAAACAAACGTTCCAGCGTTTGCATTCATAAATGATCCAAATGTTGAAGCTAAAAAAACAATGACTTTAAAGGCAGTTGATAGAGAATTATTCATGGTTTCAAATCTTTTGATACGAATACTTTCAAATATAGCAAATAAATTCTTTGATTTAAGGTGATGATCTCCAAAATACGGTTATTTGCTGATAAAGGTGTAAAATAAGCTGCCCAACGTTATGAGCTATGATATCATTTTGCAGAAATAACCTGCTTGAATAGATCTCTATATGCTTTGGCCTGAATGTTTAAGCTGTATTTTTTTTGAGCTTCTTGTCTTATTTTTTGAGAATCGAATAAAGACAAGTTTTCAATGAAGTATTCCAAAGACTCGTGCAATGCAGGAATACTGATATTTTCAGTAAGAAGGCCATTCTTTTTATGAGAAACCATATCTGGTATTCCGCCAATGGGAAAGCCAATCACCGGTGTTCCGCACATTAAAGATTCAAGCACAGTGTTGGGTAAATTGTCCATCAATGAGGGAATCACAAATACATCAGCGGCAGAATAGGCCACACTCATAATTCTTTCATCTTGAATTTTTCCCAATTCTATGATGTTCTCCTCGGTAGACTTCTTTTCTTTGAATGATCCAATGGCACATAGCGTGATATTCGGATTGTTAATCCTTTTCAGAGCACCTTTCAAGTAGCGATATCCCTTTCTTTCGTTTTCTATTGAATCAGCCACAAAAAGAATCACAATTTGATCCTTTGGAATTCCTAAAAGCTCTCTTGAAAATTGTTTATTTCTAGGTTGAAAAACCTGTTGATTTAATCCATAAGGAATTGCATGAACAGGCCTGCCAGCGAATACCTCACTCTTTCGGGCTTCTTCAGCTAGCCAGTTGGAAGGAGAGACAATAGTTAGGTTCTCCACATGCCTTAAGGCATTTTTCTTCTGCTGTATGACCTTCTGAAAGATTTTTTTTTCCTCACCTGAAACGACTCTTTCCTTCGGATAACCTTTGTCATCAATCCCAAGGAAAGTCTCCGAATAGTGCTCACCACCAGTAAAAGGATTTTCATCATGGAGTGTCCAAATCAAAGGTTTGTCGTTCCGCTTAAAGAATGACTCATAGTCCAGAAAACCAGCAACCCAATGCAGGTTAATGATGTCCGCTTGTTGATAAAGATCTAATTCTTTGAATCTAACATTTGAGACGGGAAGACTGTATTCTGAAAGCCCTTTTTTTCTTTTAATGGGTAAGGAAGTTTGTTCGTTTGGAATTAACTTAAGTTCCCTAAGCACCCTCTTTGTTTTATGAGAAATCTTACTGCCTATACCAGAGGAATGATTTATGAGTGATGAAAAGCCATAAATTCCAGAGACATGTGAATGAAAATTTCTTTTAACCAATACTTGAGAATCTATATCAATGGCTTGTAGACCTTCATGAAGTCTGAGACAAGCTGTGGCGGCTCCCCCTCTGCTGGAAGTACTTATTAAAAGAGGCTTCATATTTTGCGGCATTGTTCGTTTAAACGAACACAAATGTAAGTATTGAATTCAAAATTATTGCGAGAGATCAGTCTTCCAGTAGAATGATTTCTTTGAGTTGTTCTACGTCAAAGCTTTTACTCATAATCTCAGAGTCTTTGTTCATTAAGAATAGACTAGGAGTCTTGTTGATCTTGAAGTGAGTGGCGTACTTTGATTTCCAGGATTTTAAGTCGCATATGTTGGTCCAATTATATCCGTCAATGAATGCCTGATATTGAGACTGATCAGTATCCAGCGAAATTGAAATGACTTTAATCGATTTGTTGGTGATTTGGTCAATTAATTTTTTAAGTTCAGGTATTTTTTCTTGGCAATGAGCGCAAAAAGAAGCCCAAAAGACAACAATGGTGTAATCATGATCTCCACACCATTCATGGAGATTTTTGTCTGCCAGTTCAATATCATCGGGAATGTTACCAATTCTGAGGTTTCGATAACTTTTAAGGCTTTCTGACGTGATCAGGTTCTGGTTATCACATCCACCGTCAACTAGGTAGTTTTCAATTAAATAGTCGTAAATCATTTTGGGGCCAACACGATCAAATAAATTGAGCAGAAATTCTAATGAATAATTGTATACTGCTTCATTGCGTTCAGTCTTGCTTAGAATAAGATCTACCGATTCTATGAAGCCTTGTTCATCGTATTGTGTGAAATTTTTAAGATAGAACATGAAAAGGTTAGGGTAAAGAGTAGAGTTCAAGAGGTTTTTATCATATTCAATTAGATTAAAAAAATCTTCGCCATTGCTAAATACTGACGCCTTGATATACATTGAACTTGATTGAATAGCGAAAGAGTGAGGATGCTCTTTTTGGAGTCTATTTAATTCACTCAAAAAGAAAATGTCCAATTCTTCTATTTTAGTTTGTAAGGATTTCACATAGCCACTGTCTTTAGGGTTAAGAGATCCGAGTTTTTGTAAGTTTTTACGCTTATCGGAATAGGATAGATAAGTTAGTTTAATGGTGTCCAGGAGCTCGTTTTCCCTTGAGTTGATTATGAAATCGCCAGATGACACGATCTCAATGTCGCAAGACTCTTTTTCGCTAAAAATGAAATCAATATGGTTGGAATCCTGGACTATAGAGTAATACCCTGTTTCCGAAGGTGAAAAAGAGAACTTCCCTGTTTTGTCTGGAGTTGCGAATTCTAAAGTATCTTTTCTCGTACCATAGAAAGAAAGGAGAATGAGCTTAGATTGACTCTGAGTTTTACCAGAAATAACATTCTGAGACCAAACAAAAGTTCCAGACATCATTGTGAGAAGAATAATTAGTAATAACTTAGCGTGCATAACAGCATCTAAAGTTTCTTAAGGTTGTTGCTGCATTCGCAGAACCAGTCACACAGTCGCCGTCTCCCATAACACCAGATTGATTAGGGTTGTTTACGGGGCAGTTCAACCATTCAAAGTTATTTGTCATATTAGAGAGTGATAGGCTGCTTTTCTGACAGGCATAATACCATTCGTGCCATGTACAAAGTTTTGCGCCTTTGTTTTTACAGTTTAGTACTGCGTTCCAAAGATTTTGCGCAGGATTCTCATCTTGTTGTATACAATAACTCTTATTAACTTCAATAAAGCCACTTGGACAGAATTTCTCAATAGAATTAATCATCTGAAAGTTTACACCGTCATAAATAAGATATATAAGTTGTCCTGCCAGCAAATCGTTGGTAATGAGTGTGTCAGATACATTTTTCAAGATATTTTTTTCACCATATCCGTTTATGTTTATGGTTACGCTTGAACTATTGTTTGAATCAATTTTGACAATGAGTGCTGTTCCGGCAATGTATGGGACGTAGTCGAATTGAGTGGCGCCATATATGGAGTCAGTCCCAGATGCTTCAATAAATATTAAATTATTATTTTGCACATCACCAGCGCTTGTAATATTTGTGGAATCATAGACGTCCCCTAAGTTCTTAATTTGTCTTGATGATGCGTTCGTGTTTGAAAGTTCGATAGAGTTATCAATGTAAATCTGTCCCCAACATACAAGAATATTGAAGTAGATAATTAATATGGAAAGTACCTTATACATATCTATTTGTAAAAACAACATCTAAACACGGCTGTGTTGGCACCCTGCCATAGTTCCGTTTTATTAGTTTGAATCGATTCGCAAACACCGCTACCCCCCATTACGGCAGCGTCACTTGTATGATCATTACCATGATTGATCCATTCCCAATTATTTGTCATATCCTGCAAGTCTAGGCTTGAATCCTGGCATGCATAATACCAATCAGAAAATGTGCAAAGCTGGGAGTTAAATGTATCGCAATGAGCCATAGCCTCATAGATGGTCATAGGTCCTGATTCATTTATCTGGATGCAGTAGTTATTGTTCACCTGTATGAATCCAGAAGGACATCCGTAGTTTTTATTAAAAAATACAAATGAAGCCCCGTCATATATTAATTGTACCACCTGAGTTGGAACTATATCGGCAGAATCAAGAGGTACATTAATATCTTTATTAATGAATAAGGTATCTCCATTATCTATGGCGATTCTTATGCTGTCCTGAGAAGTAAAATTCGAAACTAGAGAAACAGACATGCCTATTTCATAAGCTGAAATCGGGAATTCCATGTTCATGTGAAGAATGTTGTTGGAATAAGAGTAGGTTTGGCTATGACTAAGCTTTTTGTGAATTAAAGTACTAGCACTTAAGGCATTATTTTCTTGAATAGGTGAAGCATGATTAATGACTTGGTTATGAGTTGAGTCAATGGATGTAAACTCTATGTTGTTGTCAATGGTTATTTGACCATTACACTCCAAACCAGACAAAACTAGTACACATGAGAAGAACAATAATATTCTAACTATTTTGTAAAACAACATCTAAAACTTTTTGGTGATTGAGGATACCCAGAAGAGCTCTCTTCACAGGCAAACTCGCCAGCTACTTTGACTCCTATATTGGAAGTAGAGGCTGCATAATAGTTCTGCGCTGCATCAACATATTCCCAATTATTTGTCATATCGTTAAGAGAAGCCCCAAGTCTTTGACACGCATTATACCATTCACTCCAAGTACAAATTCGTGCATCACGATCCCCACAATATATTGAGGCATCCCAGAAAGAAGTTGCTGGTTGTTCATCTACCTGAATGCAATAGTAATCATTCACGCTAATAAACCCTTGTGGGCATGACTTATCAATATCTGATATTATGATAAAAGAAGAGCCATCAAATATGGCATTAACCGGTAGCCCAATATTCAAGTCAGCAGAGTCCAAATGATCAGAGCCCTTCAATAAGTTGACATATCCAAGTCCATTTATATTGATCTTTACGCTATCCGAATTGACTTGGCTAGCCAGAAACGTAATCTGCGTGCCAGCTTCATATGATGCTAGCGGAGGAGATAATGTAACATCAATTGAATCACCATTAACTGAAATTGTTCCAAAGTTTATTTTATTATAAACAATGGCGTTTGCATTCGTTGCGTTAGTTGATAGTTCGGGATGACCAACTCCTTGAATCAGTCTTTCAGTTGGTAATGGACTATTGAATATTATTGTGTCCTGAAATTGAACTTGAGCCACAGGGACTTTTATGAAGAAAGTAACCATTAAGTAAATCAATATATTCGCACGCAAAATCATTGGACCACAATTTTCTTGATAATTCGCCATTCACGATTAGATAATATCATCAAATACTGTCCTTTTTTTAAATTCGCATCAAGTGCGAAAGTATTGCTGCTTTCGTTTTGATAGAAATTCTTTATAAGTTGCCCTTCCATGTCAATTAAGTCTACGTAAGTCTCACCTTCAAAATTGATTGTAGAAACTTTTAGAGACTCTCCAGCTAATACAGGGTTTGGATATACATTGACCTGTCTTCGATCCTTGTCATTAGCACTGGCAATGGTGGAGAAGTCAATTAGCGTGTGTAATCCTAATGAATCCACTAAAAGTCCAGATAGGCTATAATCCACAGCATTAGTAATGCCAAGAGTATACAGCCAATTATTTCCACCATCATAGGAACTTGCCATGACCAAATCATTGCCTAAGTTT
>JAUILH010000022.1 GCA_030433115.1 Bacteroidia bacterium
TGGTATGTTTTAATGGTGTCATATCAAGTTATGTTCTTCTGAGCTGTCAAATTTAGCCGTACAGCCAGGCTCAAAAGTTAATTTAAAGTAAATATAATGCTACTAAGTTTAAGCCGTTATCAGGTTTTCTTTATTAACCAGACTTTCAACATTCATTACGAATGCCAAACTTACTACATTAATCTGTTTAATGGTGGATGCAACATGATCAGGCGTTTGCAATCCATTGTCGTAAAGTAACAAGAAATACTGAACTTGAGCTTGTTCCGGAATTAACAAACCTCCGGTTCCTTTGTTTTTAATGAGTTCGTAGGAGGCGTGTGTTTCTTCACAAGTGAAACGAAAAACGGCATGTGTGCTGGATGTTTTTCCCAGCAATATTGAAAAGTCTTCCAGGTCTCGTTGCATGTGTATTTGAAGGGTTCGGTTGAGGTGCCAAACCAGGCTATAGTCTTTTGAATTTGAACAAATCGCGATCAAGTCAAACTCAAAATCATATTCTACATCCAGTACAAATCGAGACATGATACAAAGTTAAGTCAAGAAACAAAGTTGATTGAGTAGCGGAAATAATCTTGTCTACGACAGCTTGTTCAAAGCCTCTCGAGAAGCGTTTTGTTCTGCTTTCTTTTTGGATGGTCCAGCACCCTCACCCAACACTTGCCCTTCACAAATAATGTGGAATACATAGTTTTTTTCGTGCCCAAGGTCTTCCTGAAGAACAAGCTTAAACTCAAGGTTCTTTTTATTCTTCTGCGACCAGATCAGAATTTGACTTTTGTAATCATCATTGTCGTGAATGACCGTTTTAAGGTTGAGGTGGGTTTGAAATAGCTTTATTGTACTTTTTTCGGCCTGTTTGAACCCTTTGTCTAAATAAATTGCGCCCACCAAAGCTTCAAGAGCATTGCCACAAATGGTTTGTTTATTGACGTATTTACCATCCATGAAGTCTACTACTGTTTCCAGGCCCATCTTAACCCCAAGAACACCCAGTGTTTTTCTACTCACCATTCTGGATTTCATTTGAGTAAGCACACCTTCACTGGCGTCTCTTTGGTTTTCAAACAGAAAAACCGCCATGATGTTGTCTAAAATCGCATCTCCCAAAAACTCGAGACGTTCATTATTTCTCAGATCAGTTTCTTTTGTGGAGGATTTATGGCGCAGAGCTTCTTCATACAAAGAGAGGTCATTTGGTTTGAAACCAAACTTGTCCTGGATGAATTGATAAAGGATCAGTTGCTTGTCGGTGTATGATCTTGATTTAAAAAGACCAAACAAAATTTAAGCATTGAATTTTTTAACGATCACAGAAGTGTTGTGACCTCCAAAACCGAATGTGTTGCTTAGCGCACAGTTAACGGTTCTTTTTTGAGCCTCATGGAATGTGAAGTTCAATTCGTTGTCAATATCAGGATCCTCTGTTTGGTGGTTGATGGTTGGAGGAACGATATCATTTTTAACTGCCATGATACAGGCAATGGCTTCAATGGCTCCGGCTGCACCCAATAAGTGACCGGTCATTGATTTGGAAGAACTGATGTTTAGGTTATAGGCATGTTCTCCAAAAACGGCTTTAATGGCTTTTGTTTCGGCAATATCTCCCAAAGGTGTAGAGGTACCATGAACATTCACGTAGTCAATGTCTTCGGGTTTCAATTCAGCATCTTCCAATGCTGTCTTCATCACATTAAGAGCACCTAAGCCCTCAGGATGTGGCGCGGTCATGTGGTAGGCGTCTGCAGACAAACCGCCTCCGGCTACTTCAGCGTAAATCTTAGCGCCTCTTGCCATGGCGTGTTCGTAGCTCTCCAAAATAATGGCACCAGACCCTTCACCCAAAACAAAACCTTCTCTGTCTTTGTCGAATGGACGGGAGGCCGTTGCTGGATCATCGTTTCTTGTGGACAAAGCTTTTAATGCGTTGAATCCACCGATTCCAGCCTCAGTAACTGAGGCTTCAGACCCACCGGTAATCATAATATCAGCCTTTCCTAAACGAATGTAGTTAAAGGCATCAATCATGGCGTTGGTTGAAGAAGCACAAGCCGAAACAGTTGTAAAGTTTGGCCCTCTGAATCCATATTTAATTGAGATATGACCAGAGGCGATATCAGCAATCATTTTTGGAATAAAGAAAGGGTTGAAACGTGGGGTACCATCTCCATTGGCAAATTCGATACACTCTTCCTGGAATGTTCTCAAGCCACCAATACCAGATCCCCAGATAACACCAGCTCTGTCTACATCAATAGACTCCAAATCTAATCCGGAATCTTCAATGGCTTCTGCGGTGGTTACCATGGCATACTGAGAAAAGAGGTCGAGTTTTCTCGCCTCTTTTCTATGCATATGCTCTTCTACATTAAACCCTTTTACCTCACAGGCAAAACGGGTTTTAAATTTTGACGCGTCAAAATGCGTGATTGGAGCAGCACCGCTAACACCTTTAATTAAGGCATTCCAGTAATCATCTAGATTATTTCCAATAGGAGTAAGTGCTCCCATTCCTGTTATGACTACGCGTTTAAGCTCCATTCAAGAAATTTTAACTACGAATTACTTTGCGTTCTCTTCAATGTAAGAAACAGCTTCTCCAACTGTACCAATCTTTTCAGCTTGGTCGTCAGGGATAGCAATGTTGAATTCTTTTTCAAATTCCATGATCAATTCAACGGTGTCTAATGAGTCAGCTCCTAGATCGTTAGTGAAGCTAGCTTCTTGAGTTACTTCTCCCTCATCTACACCCAATTTGTCAACAATAATAGCGACAACTCTTGATTTTATGTCAGACATAATCTGCTTTTTTAATAGGTTAATTCAGAGCGCAAATAAAAGACTTTTAAGTATTATGGCAAAATTTTTTTATTCATAATAGGCTACCACGTCCTCTAGGGCTTTGCGCTCTAAATCTGGCACGGTTACGGTATCTGCCGGATAGCCTACCGGCAACAAAAGGTAAGGGCGCTCATTATCAGGGCGTTTCAAGGCTTTCGCCAAAAAATTCATGGGGCTTGGTGTATGGGTTAAAGTTACCAAGCCTGCATTGTGAACAGCGCTAATAAACATACCAGCAGCAATGCCTACAGACTCCGCTACGTAGTAATTATTGTACTTTTTGCCATCTTCTACCTCATAGGCGCGCTTCATCATTACCACAATCCAGGGCGCAATGTCTATGAATTCTTTAACCCAATCAGTTCCCAGGGGGGCCAGGTCCTTTAACCACCTTTCACTCATTCGACCATTGTAACTTCTCTTCTCTTCTTCTTCTGCCAATGAACGAATTTGACTTTTCAGTGTTGCGTTGGAGATTAAGCAAAATGTCCAGGGCTGTTTGTGCGCACCAGAAGGCGCAGTAGAGGCAGTCATGATAATGTTCTCCATCACGGCTTTTGGCACTGGTTTGTCCGAGAAGTGACGCACGGATCTTCTGGTATCCATATACTCGTAAAATCGTCTGCTCCGTTCAATCATGTCTTCCGGAGAATAGGTGTCTCGTTCGTAAGGAATGAAGGGATAGTCGTCCTGATTAATGTCCATGTTTGCTCAAATTTGTGGGCTTGAAGATATTGAATATTTATGTTTCGGCATACTCGAATAGAATTTCTGTCATTTTTTGGGCTTTCATAATAAGGAAAAGTACCTTTGCCGCCTACATGTTAGAGAAACAGGTATATCAATTGGGAATATTGGCCTCCGGGACTGGAAGCAATGTACGCAATATACTGGCTTATTTTTCAAATGTTGAAGCGGTGAACGTGGTGTTGGTGGGAAGCAATAAAGCGAATGCGGGTGCCCTAGAAATTGCCAGGGAATTTGATGTCAACACACTTGTTTTCAACAACGAATTTGTAAGTGAATCGGGTGCCTCTGTTTTGGAACATTTTGAAAGTGCCCAACTCGATTGTTTGGTCTTAGCTGGCTTTCTTCGCAAGATTCCGGATGAACTAATTGAGCAGTATGAGAATAGAATTATCAATATTCACCCATCTCTATTGCCAAAATATGGAGGGAAAGGCATGTATGGCTTGCATGTTCATAAAGCTGTGAAAGCTGCCGAAGAAGCAGAAACGGGCATTACCATTCATCTGGTGAATTCGGAATATGATAAAGGTCGCGTGTTATTTCAGGCAAAAACTGGTATTGAAAAAAACGATACGCCAGAAGATATTCAAGAAAAAGTAAAATCATTGGAGGCGGCGCATTTCCCCTCAATTATTCATAAATTTTTGACAGATGGAATTTAATGGTGATGAAATATTGCGTGCGACGATGGTGTTGTTTGCAGTAATTGATGTAATTGGGTCCATTCCCGTGATCATTAATATTAAGAAAAAGGCAGGTGAGATTCATCCGCTAAGAGCGTCTTTAGTTGCTCTTGGGATTATGATCGGTTTTTTGTTCATCGGAGAGCAAATTTTAGGTTTATTTCATGTAACGGTAAATGAATTTGCCGTGGCCGGTGCATTTATTTTGTTTTTTATGGCACTTGAGATGATTTTAGGAATTAAGTTATTTAGAGATGAGAGCGCAGAATCTCCAAAAATTGCTTCTGTGGTACCTCTGGCATTTCCTATTTTGGCTGGTGCGGGAACGATGACATCTCTGGTAGCCCTGAGGGCGGAGTACGAAACAGCTAATATTCTGGTGGCCGTGCTCATCAATGTGGTCTTAATTTTTGTGGTGTTGAAACTCACCAGAAGAATTGAAAACTTTTTAGGACCCAATGGCATTGCAGTCCTGCAAAAAGTATTTGGAATCATTCTATTGGCTATTGCAATTAAGCTGTTTAGTACGAACATTCAAGCTTTAGGAAACTAAAATGGCCGAAAAAAAGTACTACGTAGTTTGGGCAGGAAAAACCCCGGGGATTTATTCATCCTGGCCGGAAGCGCAAAAACAGATTTCGGGCTTCAAAGGCGCAAAGTTTAGGTCGTTCAAGTCGTGGTCTGAAGCAGAAAAAGCGTTTAAAGACCCTGATTCTGTTGCGCCCATTGAAAAAGATAAAAAGCCCATGTATTATGTGGTCTGGCGAGGGTGGAATCCAGGAATTTATACTGATTGGAATGAAGCACTGAAGCAAATTACGGGAGCAGAAAAGCCTATTTACAAGACTTTTGGCAGCAAGGAATTGGCAGAAAAAGCCTTTGAGGAAGGTCCGGAAAAATACAAAGACGGCAGCTTCAAAAAAACGCGCGACCTCACTGCTGAGGAAAAGAAGCGTATAGGAGATCCTATAGAATTGAGTTTATGTGTGGATGCCGCCTGTAACGGAAAAGGAGATTTTGAGTATCAAGGTGTCTGGACTTTCAATCAAGAAAAACCAGTGTTCCTGGTGGGTCCGTATCAGAAGGGATCGAATAATATTGGGGAGTTTTTGGCATTGGTGCACGCTTTGGCTTTTTTAAACGGTCACAAGGACGAGAAAATGAAGCAAATGCCCATTTATTCAGATTCAAAAATTGCCATGGAGTGGTTGAGAGCAGGCAGATGCAGGACCAAACAACAACCGGGACCAGATGTACTCAAACTTATTGCCCGTGCAGAACAATGGTTGAATACACATAGGTGGCAAAACCCCATATTAAAATGGGAAACCAAAGCCTGGGGAGAAATTCCTGCCGATTTTGGGCGAAAATGACCTACACGGTCTATCTAAATTTCTCATAACTTCACACCAAACTAATTGAGTTATGTCAAGAACAATCATCATTTCGGGTGTTTCAAGTGGAATTGGAAAAGCCACAGCACATTTATTGCTAAAAAATGGATATCGTGTGGCAGGCCTGTCGCGAAGAACCTCAAAAAGTGAAGACATTTTAAACGAGTTTCCAGACAGGTTTTTGAATCTGGAAGCAGACGTGACAGATGTGGACTCTCTCAAAGTCGCAGTGGATAAAGTCCAGGAAAAATTTGGTCAAATAGACGCCTTGATTAACAATGCAGGAGTCGGACATCTTGGGAAAATTGAAACCGCAAAGTTAGAGGAGTGGCACAACATGTTTGATGTGAACGTGAATGGTTTGTTGTCTCTCACTCATATCTGTATTCCTGAATTGATAAACAACAAAGGTCACATCATCAATATCGACTCGGTGGCCGGTCATGAGGTGTATCCTGAAGGAGTGGTGTATTGTGCTACCAAGCATGCAGTTCGTGTGATGTCTGTTGGCCTGGAAAAAGAACTGAAAGGTCGGGTTAAGGTAACCAACATCTCTCCTGGTCCGGTTGAAACGGAATTTGTTGAACACACCAGTGACAAAGAAAAAGTGGCTCAGATGAAGGAGTATTTCAAGGATGTACTCACCGCCAAGGACATTGCTGAGTCCATTTTATTTGCCTTATCTCAACCGGCGCACGTAGCCATTAATGAAATTACGATTAGACCTTTCAAGTAGACATTTATATTCTGCTCTGATAGGTATACAAGTCGTGGTAGCGTCCTTTTTTGGCAATGAGCTCGTCATGTTTGCCGCGTTCTACAATGTTGCCTTCTTCTATCACAAGAATTTGGTCAGCTTGCTGAATGGTGCTCAACCTGTGTGCAATTACAAAAGTGGTTCTGTTTTTCATCAACACACTTAAGCTCTTTTGAATGTAGGACTCACTCTCCGTATCTAAATTGGAGGTGGCTTCATCTAAAATGATAATTTTTGGGTTGGCGAGAATCGCTCTGGCTATCGAAATCCTTTGTCTTTGACCACCAGACAACTTCACCCCCCTCTCGCCAATAACGGTTTCAAGACCCTCTTCAAAACGGTCAGTGAACTCATGAACATAGGCGCCTTTAACAGCAGCCATAAGTGCTTCCTCTGAGGCGTCTTTTCTGGCGAACAATATGTTGTCTCTGATGGTGCCCTCGTACAAAAAATCGTCTTGTAAAACCACTGCCAGGTTTTGTCGGTAACTGCTGAGGTTTACTGTTGATAGGTCTATCCCATCTAACTCCACAGCGCCATCTGACGGGTTGAGAAAAGTGGCTGCCAGTCCGGCAATGGTTGATTTTCCTGAACCAGAAGAGCCCACAAGTGCTGTTACACTGCCTGCCGGTGCAGAAAAACTGATGTTGTGCAGAACCTCCTTACTTTCTTCGTAGCTAAACGACACGTCATTGAACTGAATATCTCCTTTAATGTCTTTTAGATGAACAGATCGCTTTTCAGGGTCGTCCTCTTCAGGCATATTCATCAGTTCCTGGGTTCTGTCTAATCCTGCCATGGCTTCAGACAATTGTGAACCAATATTGCTCATCTGAATAATTGGTGCCACCATCAAGCCAAGCAAAAACGTGAAAAACATGAGGTCACCCGCAGACATATCACCTTCGATTACGTAGTGCCCACCAACGCCCATTATTGCTGTAGACGCCAAGCCAATCAAAAAGGTAGATGAGCTGGTGATGAGTGCGGTGGCGGTCAAACTCTTTTTAACGTTTTGGTATAAACGATTGACGCCATCTTCAAAAATTCGATTTTCCTGTTCTTCTGCATTGAAGCCTTTAATGACTCTTACTCCGTTTAAAGTTTCTGTGAGTCGACCAGTGACCTCCGCATTGATTTGTCCTCTTTTTCTAAAAATGGGACGAATGTATCCGAAAGCCTTCATCATAATTACTGCAAAAATGGCAACAGGGACCAATACAACCAGGGTTAAAAACCAGTTGAGTTGAAGTAATAGCACAAGAGAGATAATGGCTGTTAGCGACCCTCCGATTAATTGAACCAAACCAGTTCCAACGATATTTCTTACGCCTTCCACATCTGTCATGACTCTGGACACCAGTGCCCCAGATTTCTGATTGTCGAAAAAGTTGATAGGCAGTTTCATGAGTTTTTTCTGAACATCTGACCTAAGAATGGAAATGAGTCTTTGCGCTTCAACACTGAGCAATCTGGTTAAAGCAAAAGATGTGATGGCTTGAATGAATAAGGCTACTGCCAAAATGGTCACTAAATTCATGAGCAGAGGAAAATCTTCATTCGGGAAGACTTCATCTAGCAAGGTTCGAGTCACAAAGGGTAATGCCAGTCCGGCGATACTTTTGATGATGATTAGAATCAGTCCAAGCGATACAATCTTTTTACGGGGCCAAATGTACTCTTTGAAAGCCCATCTGAAGGAGACTTTAGTGTTGCTCATATCTTATTGCTGACGATTCATATTTGAAAATATTTGAGCCCAAAAAATTAAAGGTCTTTCATGTACTCCAAAAATGCGTCTACCTTTTCTTTGGGAACGGGCTTTAACTCAAATGAAATAGGTTTTTCCGCATTCCAGTAGGGGCTTGCCGCATGAAAATAAAACTGCCCATCAATCACGTCAAAAGCGTAAATAACTGCTGGAAGTGGCAAGCGAACTTTGTCATCGGGGGTTTTGCCGAAGAAGAAGACGCCCTCTTTTTGGAAGGCCTTGAGAAAGACTTTGTCCATTTCGTTGACAAGATAAACCTGTGTGTTTTCGGTAGAGTTGGTCACGGTGATATTGGCTAAAAGTTCATCCCCTCTCAATTCTGCATACCTATCAATGTTAATCCAGCCAAGAGATCTTAGAACAACGTTGTTGTAATTGAGTGCCGTCCTTCGGTCGTTCTCGGCATCCATATCGCGCATGATCTGTTCGCGCTGATTGTGGTAAAACATAGTAATTTGGATCTCTTCCTCACTCAAACCTAGTTCTGACAGTTTTTGGTGCCCATTTTCATTCAAATCGATACCGTCATAATCGAGTTTAATTACTTTGCCGTGTTTGCGGTCTTTATACCTATATTCCGGCCAGTACATGGAGTCCACAACCCAAAGAGCTTTATCAGAGTGTTCTAGATAGAACGCCGTTACTTCATCATGCACAGAAATACCCGCAGTGCTCTCAAACATAGAGGCAAACTCACGGGTCACCACCAAAGAGTTTTTGTACTGATCCAGATTGTCGTAATACCACCAATTGTATTTTGACACTGCAGGGTTGTCCTTGAGCTCCGGAGACACGTGATAATAAAGAATCCTATCTCTGAATTCTCCCAATTCATCTTCATAGTAGTCGATGGTGCCGTTGAGCAAATATTGGGGGGCAAACGGAATGATGTAATCTTGCATTTTACTTTCAGTAGATTCTTTCCAAACCACATCACGGGCAGGCACTTTTCCTCCTTCAAAAATCTGGTAATCCTTGTTCCTCCGATCTTGGGCTGGCAGAGACATTAAAATATCCTTGCCCTGAGCTAATTCAAGGGAATTCCCGTTGGACCGGGCGTCTATGAATATCATCCCGTCTGAGGCGAGTGGTCCTTTTTCGCTTATGGTTTGCATGCCGGAGAGCACGGCATCCATTGGAGAGAAAATTTCCTTTACAACCACATCTACTGAGGACCTTGCGCCCTTAAACGCATTGGCGGGAATTTGAATAATGGCTCCGGATTTTGTCTCAACGGTGTTGTTGGCACCTGGATCAATTCTAAAAACCTGAGCGGCTGGGGCAGATGTTCCCAGTGCGTTTTGAAGCCCGTCAAGGGCATTTTGAAGTTGCGGTGTTTGTTTGATCAACTCCTCTTGAGAGTCCTTAACTTCTTCTGGTGTGCCTACTTTGGTAGAATTACCGGATGAATTCGATTCGGTATCAGAGCTTTCAGAGCCACAGGATACTAACAGTAAAATGAGCCCCCCCAATATGATTTTTTGCATACTGTATTTTGAGACGAAAGGTATTAAAAATGTATGTATTAGCTGTATTTGATTGATCGTCCTTTTGCGACTAACTTTTTAGCCTCAGTCCAGGAAGGCAAAGTCTCTCCTTCATAATGTACAACCTTAATTTCTTTAGCAATACTTGAGGCCGTTTTCATCGCATCTAGGTGGGCACCACTTCTCACAAAAGCCATCATGGTCTCATGATCGGGCCATAGACTCATGGTGTAGTGTTTGGTCCAAACTCCTTTGGATTTGTAAGCCTTATGTCCGCTCGATTTGAGCTGCCTGACTATTTTTAGTGCCCTGGCGGACAATGCGAAGAACTTAAAAGGTCCTTTGAGCTCAATGTATGTGATGCTAACAATCATTTACTCATCGTCTCCGGACATGATTTCCATGCTCGCACCTCCATCAATAAAGTCTAAAATTTGCTCGTCGGTTTCTTCTTTCTTCAACTTCTCAAGCAAGTCATTGATTTTATTGAACATGGCAGAGTTTTCTGTCAATTCACGTTGCTTCAGGTTGATGTCTGATGAGCTGGCGCCTTCTGCTTCCAAACGCTTGATTTCCTTTTCAGTTTCCGTCATCTCTCCATAGAAATGTTCTCGATACTTCATGATGGTTTGGTAACCAGAGAAATATTTCACCCACATGGTTCCGCCATTCTTAGCCACTTCTCCGAATACATTTAAACCTTCAATAATCGCATCATTATCCTGCTTCTGAAGGAATTTAGAATAGGTGTTCAGAAAGCTAATTTTTTCAAATCCACTGATTTTGGTCCATCTCGATTTGTAGAAATCATGGTCTTCTTTATTGCCCTTTTGAGCATAAATATCACCAACTGTGGTCAAAATAGAAGAGCTGGTCTCGTTCTCAAGGTCTTGAGCCATTTTATAAGCCAGATCAAGGTCTTCATCAGCCAAAGATTGAATAGCCACACTTTGCACGTAGTAGGATTGATCCTCAGCAGCAGTCTTGTACAACTCAGTGAAGCTGTCTGCCTTAAAGTTTTTCTGAAGGGCATTTAAAGCGGTTGCTCTCACGCTGGACTTAGGGTCGTTTTTAACCATATCAATCAACTTGGCTTTTAGCTCATCCGGCTTAGCTCTGGACACACGTCTTAAATGGCGCAAGGCCAATTCTCTGATCCCCCAGAAATCATCATTTAAGGCATCAAAAACCACTTGCATAGACGGCTCATCTTTGTTCTTTTTACAAGCCAGTAGTGCATCTTTTCTATCTAAAAACATGGGAGCGTTGTAGAACATATGAATGTGCTCTTCAAGTGTATTGTCGTCAGTTCTGGTGGCCAATAAGGCGCGATCACCATCAAAATTTACCAAGTCTGGTTTGGTATCCATGGCAATTTTAAAAGTATCTGCCACATGTTCTGCTACCAACCAGTGTCTCTTGGCGTTCTTGCCATGATAGACATCTACCGGAATTGGTAATCTGTATAGTGGTACTTGCTCAAAGTCTTGATTTTGTTCTATGATCACTGTCAGTTCGCCATTTTCATAATTGTGACTAAAGTTTACAGTAGGGTGTCCTTTATCGAGGAACCACTGGTTGAAATACCAATGTAAGTCTTCACCACAAACAGCCTCAAACGCCAAACGTAAATGATCTACCTCTGCTGCTTTGAATTTGTTGTCAGAAAGGTACTTTTTCAAACCTTCGAAGAAGGCCTCATCTCCAAGATACTTTCTCAACATATGCAAGATACGTCCACCCTTATTGTAAGAGTTTCCGTCAAACATCTCTTCTTTATCGCCGTAATCGTATCTAATTAAATCAACAAAACCTTGTTGTTGTGCAGAGTAGATATAACCCATCATTTCGCCTTCGGCATTATAGGCTGCCTCATCTGCACCATGTCTGTGCTCGTCCCACAGAAATTGGCTGTAGTTGGCAAAGGATTCATTTAATGGCAGGTTAGACCAGCTTTCACAGGTCACTAAATCTCCAAACCAATGGTGGAATAATTCGTGAGCGATAATAGATTCGTTGTGTCCGTCTAACAACTCTCTTTTGGTTCTGTGAAGGAAGTCACCATGAATGGTTGCAGTTGTGTTTTCCATAGCACCGGATACGTAGTCTCTCACTACCACTTGAGAATATTTTTCCCAGGGGTATTCAACACCTAGTAATTCTGAGAAGAAGCTAATCATATTAGGTGTTTCTCCGAAAATATCTTTGGCGTAAGGCTCGTATTCTTTTTCAACGTAATAGTTAACCTCCATTTTCTTTCCATTAGATCTTTTCCAGGTGTCTTTTACCAACGCAAAGTCACCAATCGCCATCATAGTAAGATATGGAGCATGAGGCAATGATTGCTTCCAATGATCTGTTCTGGTGCCGTCGTTATTTGGTGTGGAGTACATGAGCAGTCCATTAGACAGTGTTTTAAATCCTTTGGGCACGGTAATTTCAATTTCCTGAGTCATTTTTTCGTTGGGTGCATCAATGGTGGGAAACCATCTTGAGCTGGCCTCTGTTTCGCCTTGTGTCCAAATTTGTGTGGGTTTACCCACTTCAGAGCTGTCTGCGTTGATGAAATACAAACCTTTATCTCCCGCAATTGCAGAGCTACCACCCATTTCAAATTCATCAGGCTTGGCAGTGTATTCAATCTGAACAGTGTATTGATCGTTTCTGGTGTAGGTCTTGTCAAGGTCAATACGCAAGAACATACCATCATAATTGTATTTCAATTCTTTAGAAGGCTTTTTCTTAACCACCAGATTGACTTTATGAATATCCATGCCTTTAGCATCCAAAGTCAAACTGTCCGTATCATAAAAATAAGGCTTGATATCGATGGTAGCGATCCCGTTGAGGTAATGCTTTTTCCAATCAAATCCAACTTCAAGATGGGTATGAATCACATCATTAATGCGCTTTTCTGCAGGATGATAAACAGGTCTGACCGGAGGCGCTTTTTCTTCTTCTTCCTCAAAATCTTCACCGTCTTCCAGATCGCCTAGCATATCCGTAACGGAATTGTCAATGCCTTCCTTCACCTCCTCAGGAGATTCTACGGTTCCCTTTTTAGATTTACAACCACTTGCCATTAAAGCGAGTGCAGAAAATATAATGATTGACCTTTTCATATTATGTGCTAAATTAATTCGCTGTGCAATGATACTACAAATTCCGATCCTAAAATGTGATATTGGTATGTGCGTTTAATTGAGTAGTTTTACTTAACAAAAATTTATATAAGCGGTGTACAAGGTAGATGTAAACGAGAAGTATAAGTTCGATTTGGACTTAAATGAGGCAGACCAGACGGCTGTTTTAAACGGAGATACAGTGAGTTATGATGTGCTTCAGGAGGGCAGGTCTTTTCATGCCATAGTGAACAATAAATCTTACAATGTGCATGTGCTTGAAAAAGATGCGGCATCTAAGACTTTAAAGTTGTCTGTAAACGGCAATACCTACTCGGTGGATATCAAGGACAAGTTAGACATGTTATTGGAGAAGTTGGGAATGGATACGTCTTTAAGTGCGGCAGTTAAAGATATGAAGGCTCCAATGCCTGGCCTAGTGGTTGAATTGAAAGCGGCTCCAGGAGACGTGCTGAAGAAAGGGGACCCCATTCTGGTTTTGGAGGCCATGAAGATGGAAAATGTCTTAAAAGCCCCGGCTGATGTTGAGATCGACACCTTTAAAGTAGAGCAAGGGAATACAATAGAAAAAAACACGGTTTTAGTAACATTTAAATAAGCATGATGAAAAAAGCACATTGGATTTTAGGATTGGCGCTTGTAGCAGGGATGACGGTATCTTGTGGAGACGATAAAAACGAAGAAAAGACCGAAGAAAAGGCACCAAAAGCGTCTGAGGAGACACCTGCCGAAACAGAGGAAGAAGCAGAGGTTTGCACCTACACGTTCAAACCTGAAGCAACAGTGGTGAGGTTTACAGGCTTTAAACATGCCAACAAAACGGCTGTGCCAGGCACATTTGAAATCAAACAATTTGACGGACCAACTTCTGCCAGTTCGCAACATGAGTTGGTAATGGGCTTGACAGGAACCGTGGAGACCAGTCAGAAATCGGTATTTACTAACGACACAACCAGAGACCGAAAGTTGTCTCAGTTTTTCTTTGGAAAGATGGTGAACGGAGCCAACATTTCTGCAAAGGTTTTGAACATGAACGCAGAGTATGACGTGGACAACAACTCAGGCGGAAAATGTTCGGTTGAAATTACCATGAATGATGTGACGTTTGAAACATCAGCCATCTATACTATTGAAGATACAGAGGTGAGCATTAAGGCTACGCTCGACTTCAACAATTGGAATCTAGATGAGGCGCATGCGTCAATTGCTGAGGCTTGTGAGGCTAAACATACTTCTGAAGCAGATGGAGAAGCCATCACTCACAAAGAAGCGGTGTTAGAAATCACCACTTCTTTGGAGAAAAGCTGTGAATAGCGTTTTTACGCTTCTTACAACTCCAGATATTTGGCTAAATCGTCCGAGTTTTTGATTTGACGTGTCATATCCGTCATTTTCAGTGTAGGCTCTATGGATTCCTTATCCAGGGCATCAAATTCACTCTGATTGAGCATATACACTTTTTTGTCTTTTGTAAACAATAAGATGACGTTTTTACCTTCGGCATTGCAGGTCAAATAGTTGGGGTGAAAGCTAAAAGAACCATTGTAGTTTAGATCTATGACGCAGGCCACATGCGCATTATCAATTTCTTGTCCGGTTTCACGGTCAATATAGTTTGGTGAGAGCGCAACAGCCTTGCCAATTCTGTAGATCTGATCGCAATTGTATACGCCGAAACTTTTGGAGTTTAAACCTTTCACCATGTTCGGATAGGTGTGTCCGGCATCTGCTCCTGAAGCCAATAAGGTGGCGTTCCTGTCATTTGGGGTTGGGTTTCCATCAAACACTCTACCCCCAAATTTTCCTTCCCTGCGGTTCCAAAATACCAAATCATCAAATTGATCCTGATCCCCACGTTTAATGACAACTTGTTTCTTGGTAGGATATTGGTCAATCGTCATTTCCTGTAAACGGTCATTCTTTTTATGATTTTTAACAAAGTTTTTCCAGGCATGGTCGTTGAGACTGGCCACGCATCTATCCTTTCCAATCTCATAGTCAATAGACATAACACCTGTTCTGCTGTTAATTATCCCAGAATTAAAATTGGCGTCTTCTTGTACATCTTCATTCATCTCTGCGAGGATACCACTGGTCTTAAATTCAATGTCGTGTCTTTTTGTCCAGTTACCCTTGTCATCCATTTCATAGAAAGAAACGCCCTCTTTTTGGTCTGTGCAGTTAAAGTCTACCACGACAGGTTTATTTAAAATCAGGTCTTCTCCATCCTTTTGAGCAGTGATTTCGTACATGCCAACTGAGCTAAAGTTATAGCTTGAGCCTCCCTTTTCATAGGTCATGGGAATCCCTGATAAGGCTATTTGAGCAGGGTTTCTATATTCAGTGTAAGACAAGGTATAGTTGCCTTTCACGGGCGATCCATCTTTGTAGCTTACAGCGTGTGCTTTCAAGTGGACCGTAGAACCGCTTGAATAGTCTAATGTTGCGCCTTTTGAGTTGTCGACTTGGTAGTTTGATGTGTTGGGCTCACTGTCCCCAAAGAAAGTTTTTAGGCTGGCATAATCAAGTTCGCTGCTAAAATGAATGACAAAACCGTGAAAGTAATTGCTGGCAGTTTCAGGGTCTTGGGCCCCTGTTTGTTCAATAAGCCTCCATGAGGGTTGATCGCCTTTTATTTTCGGAAGCAGTTGGGTCAATTGATTAATTCTAGCCTGGTTCAATGCCGCTTGATTGAAGGATTCTGATCTTTTAAACTGTGTGTATACCAGGTCTATGTGGTGAATTTTTTGAGCATGAAGTTTTGCCAGATCTTTTTGGTCAATGATGTTTTGTTCGGCAAAATTGGTAGGCAACACCACGGTCCCGTTTCGCTTAAGTTGGTACTGTTCAACTTGATGAGGCTTAAGAGAGTTCACAATAGGAGCTCCTATGCTCAAAATTCCATTCAGGATGAAAATGACAGTTATCAATGCAGTTTTCATAATTAAAGAGTTTAGTTTATTCTTTAATGATGAAATTTCAAAAAGGTAACACCAAGGATTGGTTTACGACAAGCTTTTACTGCTCAATACTAGTTATCTGCGGGCGTGATTCTGCATAGATCGGTCCTGATTTTAAGAATGCGTTCGTCAAGAAAAAGGGTTTCCATTAACGCATGGTATTGAGGGCTGATCATTTCTTTGAATTCTATGGTCACCTCTATTATACCCTTCTTCGGTTCGCGGATAAATGTGGCGCCAATACTTGGGTGGGTAAGCAGTTTTTTGATGTGTGCATGACTCACGTCTTCCGAAAACGACAATCGTCCACTACCACACGGCCATTGATCTCGCTTAGAAAACGGCAAAATGATGGCTTTTTCGAAATGTTTATTCAAAGCCCGTTGTAAACGCATATTGTCAGTTTTATTGACTAAAATAACTTGAGCCATGTCTACTCGCAGAAACGGAATGCCATACCATTTTAGAATGTGTGTCACCGAATCTTTGTATGTACTTGTATGGGTTTTTATCCACCTATCCTCTATTTGATAGCGGTAAGTTCTGTGATCCCAATTGATGGTTGCCTGACCATAATGTCCATATATAACATAAGTGCTATCCGTTTTTTTTACTAAAGAGTGGGTGTTTAGTCTGTTCAAAATCAGATAATCGTATTGCCAATTTGAATCTCCCTTTATTTTCCACCGCACACTTTTTTTGCCCTCATCCACGTAAACACGTTGCTTAAAAAAATATAGTCCGTTCTCGTTTTCTTTTAGCGGGAGATCATTCCACCCTTGTTTTTGACCGGGAAAAGGGGTTTTTAGAAATATTTGGGCATCACAATTTTGTGTGATTCGGGTTTTGCCATTCAGCATGAATAGTTGAATATTTTTTTCTTGAAAATTGACTGGGGGGAGTGTTGTTTTAGATGGCAGGATGATCGGTGCGTTCTTCTTTAACAGAATTTCCTTGTCTTCAACCAAATCTACCACATATGGAGCACGATCCCGAATGTCCAGGAAAATTTCCTGTCGCCCTACCGCATTGATACTTTTGTGATAGCCATGGTCACGTCCGTTTAGGCGAATTTCAAGTGGTGCCGTCTCAACCGAATCTTGATTTGGGAAGACAAAATAATTTCTTTCTCCTTCTACGGTCACTTGTTGAAGCGATACTTGTTGGTTATACCTTTTGTATATCAACTTGGTGTCGTCATCTACGTCATAACCTTCTCTGCTCAAATATATTTTTATGTAGTACCTCACATCCTTTGGGTTTTTTGTAGAGAAAGTAGACCTGGGTTTGTACCGTCTATACTCAGCGAGTTGTTTGATTTTTTCCAAATCCTTGTAGTAATTTTTAATCTCTTCTTCTGTTAGAGGCGGGTTGAAAGGTTCTTCCAGTTTGATGGTGGGTGCTGTTGGCAGCAGTACAGTATCATTGGAAAAATAGCCCAGGAAACGATGGTAGAAATGATAGGTAGAATCACTGCCCATTGCGGTCATATGTACCCCCTTACTGAATCTGCCCATGCGGTATTGGATAGTAGTGTTTGAGATTGGTTTGACGACAAAGTACTCACCGGGATGAATGAGTTTTCGGTGACCGGCGTACCCATAACGCACCTTGCCATCGCCAGTAGTAACGCGTCCACTGATCAGCGTGTCAGGAGAATTATTCTTAAAATAAATTCTATAGTTATTAAAGTTAAAGTTCTTCGGAACGGTTCCCCAATCAAAAACACGTTTGTCATTAAATAGCTCAAAATAATAGATGTGAACCGAATCTACCATTTTAACCGTGTCAATGTTGTCTTGTGCATTTCCATGAAGCGGCAGGAAACAAAGGCAAATAAGCCATATGTTTTGTAAATAGCTCATAGCACCAATTTATTTCAAAACGATCTAGAGCTGTGTTAAAAACCTGTTATTTTTTAGGAGAGATCACTTGTTGAATAATAAAAATATGGAAGAAATAATCAGAAAAAAGAGGATTTTAGAAAAAAACACAGTTTCTTAGCGCCGATTTTACGTAAAACAATTAATTATTTAAGTTATGAAAAGAATTTTTTTATCAATGGCCGTTGTTGCAACTATCGGTTTGACTTCATGTGGTGGAGATGACGTTTGTGGATGTTTGGAAGAAGCTCAGAAAATGGGTGAGGAAGCAGGCGATGACAAAGACAAGCAAAAAGCTGCTGCAGACAAAGCTGCTGAGTGTATTGAAATGACAGAAGGCATGTCTGAAGATGAGTTGAAAGACTTAGATTGCGGCGAAGGCAAAGAAGAATAATTCGATTTACTCGAAATAAAAAGGGGGATCAAATTTGATCCCCCTTTTTTGTGCATTAATATTTTACTTAGATGTTGGCGTCAAAATCAACCAGGCTTACAAATTCTCTGATTCTATCGTTAATCATGTCTTTAGATAAACGCTCAATTTTGGCGGTTCCAAATTCCTCACAGGTATATGAAGCCAGAGCAGACCCAACAATAATAGCGCGCTTCATGTTTTCAAAAGAAATATCATCTGTGCTGGCCAAATAACCAATAAACCCACCAGCGAATGTGTCTCCAGCTCCGGTTGGATCTTTTACTTCTTCCAAAGGCAAAGCAGGTGCAAAGAAAGTCTTCTCATTATAGAACAACAACGCGCCATGCTCCCCTTTCTTAATGATCAAGTATTTAGGTCCCATTTGTCTGATAACGTCAGCTGCCTTCACTAAACTATGTTCTCCGGATAGTTGGCGTGCTTCTTCATCATTAATCGTCAAAACATCTACTTCTTTTAAAGTCGCTTTCAATTCATCAAGTGCAATGTCCATCCAAAAGTTCATGGTATCCATTACCACCAATTTTGGTCTGTTCTTAAGTTGCTTGATGACTGACATTTGTACTGCGGGTGCAAGATTTCCCAGCATCAAATATTCGCAATTTTGATACGACTCAGGCACAACCGGATCAAACGTTTCCAATACGTTCAACTGGGTGTCCAGAGTGTCGCGGGTATTCATATCGTAGTGGTACTTGCCCGACCAAAAGAAAGTCTTTTCATCTTCCTTAATTTGAAGACCATCCAGGTTCACACCAGCCCCTTTCATATGATTCAAGCGATCTTCTGGGAAATCATTTCCAACCACAGAAATAATGTTTGATTGATCAAGGAAATAAGAGGCTGCATAGCAGATGTAAGTGGCCGCTCCACCTACAATTTTATCTGTTTTGCCAAATGGTGTTTCAATGGCATCAAAGGCAACAGTTCCAACGGTTAATAAGCTCATAGAATAAATTTTATGGGGGCAAATATAGGAAGGATAAGTGTAACCTCTGGATGAAATCAGGAAAGCAGACCGATATCCTGAACAAAAGTTTAAAATACGGGATTGGACGTATTGGATGAGGCTTCAAATTTTCGTCGCTTTGGATATGTTTCAATATAAATACATACTAGTGGTACTGTTGTGCTCATGTTTCGTGAGAAAGGAAGGTGATGCACAGAACAAAACAGTGAACTTGGGCGGTTTGGAATGGTCTCTCGAGAACTCAAGTGTCAAGCGTTTGAGAGACGGTAAAGAAATTAAACAAGCTCGGAGTAAGTCCGAGTGGAAAAAGGCATATTCAAACGGCGAACCAGCTTGGTGTTATTTGAATTTTGATGAGGCCAATAAAAGTCATGGTCTCATCTACAATGCATCTGCCATACAAGCCCTTATAAAATCTCCACCAAAAGGCTATCGTGTTCCAACTGAAGCCGACTGGCTGAAGATGCTTGAGTCAGTGAAAAAGAATGAGATGGATTTGACGGCAGGTATCCGATTAAAAAGTACTGAAGGCTGGCAACTCGACTCTGTCTATGAAAAAGTCCAAAAAAATGGCAACAATGCGTCTGGCTTTACTGCCAGACCTTGCGGATATATTGTTGCATCAGGAGTTCATATTGCGGCCCATCAAGGTGTGTCATATTGGGTTGCTACAACAAGTAAACCTAAGGGTTTAACATTAGCCAGATACTATTCGCATTATCAATTAATCGCTACACAAAAGATGGAAGGTCGGTATTTACGATTCATAAAAACTACGCCCACAGAAGAATTGATGAATGATGCACTGAAAATCGATGGACATTTGTGGATGCCGGCAAATGCAGATTACACGCACTATCAAAACGGAGACCCGATTCCCTACGCAGAAACTGAAAAAGAGTGGATTCACTATTGTTCTCAGGGTATAGGTGCATACTGCTATAAGTTCTTTGATGAAGAACTGGGCAAACCTCATGGGAAGTTGTACAACGTTTTTGCTACACGAGACGTGAGAGGACTATTACCTAAGGGGTGGTCGATTCCTACTCATGACGATTTTGATAAAGCAGTGACCCATCATAGTTTTCGGAAATGCTATTTCAATCAAGGCATTATTGAGGACAAAGTAAACAAAAGAGGAAAAATCCTAAAGTTGGGTGGAGTTCTTGATTGTTGGACGGAGTGCAAGGAGGATAACAAATATCCTAATTGCTACCACTCTGTGAGAAACGGAAGTAATGGCAGTACAAGCGGAAAAACAGAAGCTTGTGGTGTTCGAGGAATAAAAAAATAATTGTGAAATGAGACAACTGAAGAATATAGGTATTTGTGTCATTGGTCTAATCATCTCTTGCACTGCTCATAGCCAAATTGAGTTGTACCCTATTGAGGTAGAAAACCATGGAGAAGTGCTTGGAGGATACATCAACAAAGAAGGTAAGGTAATGATCAAACCAATGTACGGAAGGGTTTATCCTTTTAATGAGAACGGTTTGGCTATTGTGGCTCAGAATTCAAGGTTCGGTATCATCAATGCGAAAAATGAATTCGTATTAGAACCAAAATATACAAATATTAAATGGGTCGAAACTGAACAAGATTATTTCATCCAGGAATCGGCAGACAAGAAACATTGGTGGAAATCTGATGATAAACGAAAACCCATTAATCCTTTGTTTGGTGGTGATGAATCGATAATAACAGGAAACTATCCATTTTCACTTAATGACAAGAGGGGCTTTTTTAATAGGAATGGTCAGTTGATCATTCCCGCGGATTATGACCGTGTGGGCTACGCGTCATGGTTCGAAAATGGGTATGTAGTTCTCAAAAAGGAAAAGACATATTACGTTTTTGACTCCTCCGGGACTGCTGTGCTTGAAACCAAACATGAAATTACACATTGGAATGGGCAGGGTCTCATTCCGTTCAGAGATCCAAAGACCAGAAATAAAGGTTTTTTAAACCTTCAGGGGCAGGTAATTGTTCCGGCAGAATATAAAAGCGTGGGAAATTTCGAGAATGGGTATTCTCATGTATACGCGCAAAACAATGAAAAAATTCGAATAGATACCAACGGGACTCAATTGTCTGAGGAAGCATATTTGGCTGCTCAAACAACAAATTTTGTCATAGTAGAAGACCCTAAAACCCGAAAGGACGGTCTTAAGTCACCAACTGGAAAAGTTTTGATACCATCAAAATATAACGATATAAAACCACAGGCAAATGGTATGTTCTTGTGTACTTACCAGAAGTCTTCAAATGACTACAACGAACTTCATCTGTTTAACAAGGATTACAAATTAGTGAAAGTGGTAAGAAACCTTTGGTATAGCGATCGGTTTAATGGTGATTTGGTGAGATTTTATGCATATGTGAGCTCAGATGGCGCTTCTAAGGTTATGGAAACATATATGAATGAAGCGGGAAAAATTGTTTGGCAGGGAGAGCCTCAGGAACCGGCATGCTTTCCAAAAGAATCTCTGATATCCATGGCAGATGGGACCCATAAACTAATATCAGAGGTTGCAGAAGGAGACATGATTCTCTCATATGATGATATGACTGGACTGATAATTGAGAGTCGGGTTGAGAGAGTCGATTGTCATTACGGAAATTTTGCCATTTCCGAGATCCAATTGGGGAACAATCAAGATTTATTGGTGTTTGAAGGGCTTTGTGAGACCAGCGGAACCAGGGTGTCATCTACCAGGTATCACCCATTTTACGCGCTTGATGGAGGCATGCCTATGGAAATGATTCATTTGGGTGAAGAAATGATTTTTCTTAACGAAAAGAGCATCACGGAGTCACAAAAAGTGGTCATGAAATCAGATAACTTGAGAACGGTGTCTTCTGTTTACAACCTAAAAGTGGCGTCTGGCAATTACTTTGTGAACCGGGTTTTAGTGTTGGTTAAGTAGTGACTAATACATCTGTTCGGTGCTCATTTTGGAGGGCTCAGCTTCATTATTGGAGTCAAAAAGTTCATTGAGGAGCTTCATTTGTTCTTCCATGAGCTGTTTCATCTGATCCATGTCAAATAAATCCTTGAAGTTTTCAGAGTCAAGACCAAATCCTTCATCCATCATAGTCTTCATCTCCTGTCTCATCATTTCCATAGCGGATGTCATTTCTTCTCTGGCTTCCGCCATTTGTTGCTTCATGTCCACCCTCATTTCCGTCATTTCCTGTTTAAAGACTTCCATTTGTTCCGAATCGATATTACCGCTGGTTTCAATAACTGTAGAATCATAACTAACCACGTTGCCATTCTCGTCTACTTCCTTTTTGATGATAATTTGTTTGTTCTGAGCTGAGGCACCAGCTGCCAGTCCAATGGTTAAAATGAGGGCAAAAAGCCGTTTCAAAATCGATTTCATAGGCTGAATTTTAGATATTTGATAAAAGTTAGGCAAAAATTAGACCGAAAACTATTTTAGAATTCCAAAATCTTTTATATTTGCCAACCCAAATTTAGTTTGGAAACGCTTCTTTAGCTCAGTTGGTTAGAGCATCTGACTGTTAATCAGAGGGTCCGGGGTTCAAGTCCCTGAAGGAGCGCAGATTGAAAGAATAAAACCCTTGAAGCACAATGCTTTGAGGGTTTTTTCTTTTCCGAGGGTCTGAAAAAGGGTTTGAATTGGAAAGCTACGATCAATTTGTTTTCAAAAAGTTTCATTAAGGATCATTGTAGTGACAGATTATTGCATAAATAAGTTATCTACCTCTAGTACACTTCTATTCTTTTACCATCAGCACAATACAATTTTCTCAGAAAACCACCGAATTCTGATTTAAAAATCACTGAATTCAGTGATTTTTTTTGTTGAATTTTAGTTGATTTTTGGTAGAACAAAGTTTGAGTCAAATTACGTTAGGAAAATCTAACAAAACGTTGGGAAATTAGATGTCTCCTTTTGTAGTCCATTGTCAGGAATGAATACATACATAGATTAGATTCGAGCTTGCATTGAATTAATCATTTTTTAACTCAAAGGATAAATTAAACTTGTTGATTTGAGTTGTGGTGTTTTAACGTAAATAATTTAATACAGAATGATAAAACAGCTTTTTTTGACAGTGACTCTCATCAGTTCACTTTGGGGTGAAGTATCCGCTCAATCATACATTAAAGATCCAAGTGGGGTGGTTATGTATACAATAGATTCATTGGGAGAAGTGTCTGAATTTGGAGGAACCCACGTACTTCATATTCAAAACAATGAAATACATGATATCAACCAGGATGAGTTGGCTCATATTTCCGGAGACACTTTGTACGATCCCAATAATGACGTTTTAGGCCGCTACAGCTCCGGTGTATTTTATGATGTCAATAATGATGTATTGGCTGTTTTTTCTTCGGGTAATATAGAAGATCAAGATGGGGTTCTAATTGCAACATATATGGGTTTTGGAAAGCTTGAGACCAGTTACCTGTTGTTTTTTCACTTAATGTTTTAAATAAATCTGGAATGCTTAGACTAGAGAAACTATATATCCTTTGTTGTTTTCTGGCAACGACTTTCACAGGTTCAGATAATCTTTTCGCCCAAGGAGAACTACCTGTTTCAAAGGACTTAAAACTATACAGTGATAGTGCTGTTGGAACACTACCGTTTTCCCTTGATAACACAGATTATTTTGGTCGTTCCATGGTAACCCTTGGGGATATTGACGGTAATGGCTACATTGATATTGCTGTTGGCGCAATTGGTGACGATGATTATTTAACAGATGCAGGTGCTGTTTATATTCTCTTGATGGATACTTTAGATAGTATTGGAAGTTATACTAAGATTCTTCCACCGTCAACAATTTCGGCTGGAGCTTACTTTGGAATTTCATTGGCCAATATGGGAGACATGGACGGCAATGGAGTGGACGACTTGTTGGTGGGGGCTTACAAGGATGAAAATAACCCAAGCAATGATGTAGGTTCTGTGACTCTTTTATTAATGAATGACACTGCTGGTTACGATACCAGCATCAATACAATAAGAGGAGAAAACGGCTTAGGGAGCTACTCATGGATAAATGCCGGCGACGACTTTGGTTTTTCCGTAGCAAATATTGGAGATGTCGATGGGAATGGCGTAACGGATATGGCCGTTGGTATGCCTGGAGATGGTGCTTCTAATCCCGACCATGGAGCAATTCTTATCATGACTTTGGATACAGATTATTCTGTGATTAGTACTACACGATATGGCGACAATTGGTTTCCATCTGATAGCCTCCCTGCTCATGGCTGGTTTGGTGCTTCAATGACTAATATTGGAGACTTGGATGGGGATGGTTATGAAGACTTAGTTGTTGGGGCTCACAGACACAGAGGTTTAGGTACTCATGCATATAGTGGTGCTGTCTACACTGTCTTTCTTGACTCTGGAGGGACGATTAAAACGTATTTGAAGCATTCAATGCCTTTAGTTGATCGCATGAATTACATAAAGCAAGGTGAGTTTTTCGGGCGCAGTGTGAGTTACATAGGTGATATTAACAATGATGGTCTAAAAGATGTCGCCATTGGTGGGGTGAACTATGATTATACAGGGGTTGAATTGTATAGTGGGGCCATATATATAGGCTCTTTTAATAGCGATGGAGCGATGGTTGCTCTTAGGAAGTATGGCAATCACAACTCAAAATTTCCAATCACTTTAGCAAACTCTACATATTTTGGAAGTTCTTGTATTGCCAATCCCAACAATTCAGATCAACTTCTTGTGGGGGTTCACAACATTGACACGAGTAGTGGTGGTTTTTACCGATTCGAATACGAATTTCTGAATGAATCTATCCCGGGAACAGTAACATGGATTAATAAAATACATGAGGTAAGTGGTTTTGCAAAAGGATCTACAAACATTAACCTAAATGGTTCAGATAACTTTGGTTACGAGACCTGTGCATTAGGTGATATTGATGGAGATGGTAATGAAGACTTCATTGCGGGTGTTCCTTTTCGGGATGTAGGGTTTACCAATGCCGGAGCATTAGCCGTACTTTTCACAGGAGATCAAGGTAGTATCAAAAAGTATCAATGGATTCATGATGGAAGCTTTCCGACTTCTCAACTAGGGGTGTCAGACTATTTTGGAATAGGCATGGACACTATTGGAGACTTTGATGGAAATGGTGTAGTTGATATTGCTATTGGGGCGCCAAGAGATGATGATGGGAGTGGATTTAGTGATGCTGGAGCAGTGTACCTAATCTATTTGGATACCGCCGGAGGAACTTTAAGTGTAGATAGCACAAACAAGATCAGCGCTACACAAGGTGGCTTTACTGGTGGTTTGGGGTCGGCAGACTATTTTGGTGCAAGTATTGCCAATATAGGAGATTTGGACGGTGATGGTGTCACAGACTTGGCAGTGGGCGCATGGTTGGATGATGATGGAGGCACAGACAAAGGTGCGATCTATATTTTATTCATGAATTCTGATGGAACAGTCAGCAGTCATCAAAAAATTAGTGATACACAAGGAAATTTTACATCTACCTTGCCAGGCTATGCCAGATTGGGGGTAGATATAGATGGCATTGGAGACATGGACGGGGACGGGAATCCGGATATTGTAGCTGGGTATCGAGGAGGCACAGCAAACCCCGGAGGAATATTCATCCTTAACCTGAATAGTTCAGGCACGGTAAAAACAGAGACCTTAATCGATCAAACAGATATACCAGGAATACAGACCAATAGTTATTTTGGTGGCGGGGTGGCATCTATTCCGGACATTAATGGTGATGGTATTCCAGATCTAGCGATTGGAGCGCACTTGGATGATGCAGATGGTACTGGAGGAAATACAGGTGCGGTTTGGATTGTTTGTTTAGATTCCAGTAATGCGGTTGTTGAAACTCAAAAAATTAATGCAGTCAATGGGCGCTTCAATGGTCCTATGAAACTAAGTGATTTTCTTGGATTTGGTTTATCCCATATTGGTGACATCAACAAAGATGGTTTCCCGGATTTGGCGGTTGGGGCATTTTATGATTCGGAATCAGTATCTAGAGCTGGTGCGGTTTGGACAATGAGTATTTATGCCAAACCACCTGAAGCTGAAGTGGTGTCCTACTTATCGCTCAATAAATATCCGAGCGGTCCTTTTACACCTATGGAAGATGGAGATGTCCTTAATCTGGTCTTTAACGAAAACTATGATGTTGGAACTAGCCATAAGCTGGTATACAACGTTTATGATGAAGATCATAATCTAGTAGCAGGAGTGGATGTAAGTGGCACTCAACTTGTGACCAATAGTCCGCTAACAACAGTTGAATATGGCTACAATGTCATTGAATTAGACTTTTCAAGTATGAGTTTGTCGGCGGGATACTACACACTTGAGGTATTAGACGCAAGGGACAATAAAAGCTACTTAAAATTCGAGAAGTAAATTGAATAGATCAGTGTTCATATTGCTTTTTTGCTGTGTCGCTTTATCGGTAGTTTCTTGTGCTAAAGATGAACTGCCTCCAAAAGAATATGCTCAATTTGTTGAGTCGAAAGAGAGTGGGTTAAGGGTTTCTGAGATGGTAGGTAGGCTTAAGTTTGAGTTACAGTACAGACCGATTGACTATGTAATTGTAAATGAACACCGTCAAACAAGCATTTCAAAGGAAATCTACAATGAAATCAAGAAGGAAGTTGATGGCATGCTGTACTTCAATCTAAAAATTTCTCTTATCTCCGGAGAAGGGCAAAGAGACCTATCAACCGACCCTAATTTGGAGTCGTTTGCTCAGTTTGCCCTGAGAAATCAGATTAAATTAAATGTAGGCGATAAATCAGTTTCTCCAAGCCTCTATCATTATGAGTCTGGACAAGGTTTGAAACCGTACGGTACTGTTGTCCTCGGTTTTGAATCTCAACAGATAACAGAATCCGATCTGGTGATCATTATTGAGCAATACCTGGAACAAATTCCGGTCAATGTGACCTTGACCATCAAACAAGAAGACCTTAAAAATATACCAAACTTAAAACTAAGTGGGAAATGATTTTTGACATTAAAAAAAGACGATTCAAGCTAACGGCCAAGGCATGTATTCTTAGCATTTTGTTTCAGGTGGGAATGCCAAACACTGGCTTTTCCCAGAGCTCTGGTTCTAGTCAAACAGAAACCTTTGGAGGGAGCGGATCAAGCAACATGGTGGATTTGTTCACCGGAGATTTTTCCTACTCCATTCCATTGATGGACGTTGATGGTTTCCCAATAGTATTGCAATATAACGGCAATGTATCTATGAACCAGGAAGCGTCTTGGGTGGGGTTAGGATGGAGTTTAAACCCTGGCGCCATCAACAGAGAAATGAGAGGTTTGCCAGATGATTTTGATGGGGATGTGGTGACCAGGACGTTGGGAACAAAGGAGGATAAAACTAAGGGACTTTTGCCAAGTGCCAATAATGCTAAGAATATTGGTTCAGGCCTTCAATATAGTCCACCTTTTACGAATCTTGGCTTGTTTTCAGTGGGAGGAGGTTTTGAGCAAAAAGGAGGATATTTTAAGAATACCTATTATGGTGTTGGGAGCAATTATCAATTCATTCCAAGTGCAAATATTTCGGTCGATATTTTCAAAGGAGCTTTGCGTTTAGGAGCAGGTGGTAATCTTGGTTTTGGGTTTAACTCTAGATCAGGAATTGGTTGGAGTAAAGGGGGGAATATATCCGCAGCGTTTAACAAAAATCCAGGAAAAATAAAATCTTTCGGGTTGGATGTATCTGCGTCAGTTAACACAACGAATTCAACTCGAGGGACCAAACAAAAATTCATTTCAAGTAGTATTGATCTGAGTGCTTCAATGTACGGTGCATCTATTAGTGGAGGAAGGAGCGTTTCTTTTGGAACTAAAACATACACACCGGTAATAAACTTTAGGACTACAGGGACTAGTAGTTTTAACCGTTTTGCTGCAGGATACTTTGGTGGATTTCTGGCAACACCAGGTACCTTTTGGATTTACGGATTGACTGAGTTTTACAACTCCAATTTTCAAACCAGCAGTGAAACTCAAAGCAACAAAGCATATGGATATAATAACCTAGAAAAAGGAATTGAGTCCAATGAATCGCTTTTAGACTTTAACAGAGAAAATCAAGGTAAAGTGAGTACGGCTATGAAGGTACTCCCAGTCACTAACTTAACCTACGATTTATTCTCCATGTCAGGAGCAGGAGCTTCCGGTCAATTTAGGTCTCATAGAAACGATATTGGAACTGTAGCGAATGCAAGTAATATATCTCTTATGACTGGAGCTAATACTGCTGTTGAAGCAGGAGCAGGAGTGCGTCCTTTTCCTCCACCTCTTCTTCCTATTCCAACCTTTAAGTTCAGTAATTCATTGGGAACCCATAGCGCGAACTCACAATCCAATCCATGGGGTAACGTAACTTATAATGCAGCTTCCAGCAGCTTATCCTTCAAAGATGTTTACGCAGAAGATGCAGAAAACGAAACCTATTTTTACAAACAGACTGGAGAGTTAATCCCTTTTAATAGCAGTTTTTTTGATCAGTATGGAGGTGATGAGGCGGTGAAGTTAAGTCTTTATAATGACTATGGAGATGCAGAAATAGCCAGTTACAATAATGTGGGAAATGTTCAAGTGACGTTTCCTGGGAATATAAATGGTAATAGCTATTCGCTTCCGTCTCAAAACTATCAATCTGGCAAACAAAATAGAAACACCTTAATATCGGAATTCTCAGCCAAGGAATCTTCAGAATGTCTGGGGTTTGAGTCAGACATTATCTCTTACAATAAAAACGCTGATTCGGAAATAGGCTTGCCAACATTGATGACGAACTATGATGATGGTAGAACCACTGATGTCAAAAAAGATCATCATATCAGCGAATTTCAGGTGACCAAACCTAGCGGTGAAAGGTGTATTTATAATATCCCCGTATACACAGTTAAAGAAAAGCAAGTGACCTATAATGCCACTGGAAATACCACAGATTATACAAATGGCCTGGTTGCACTTCAAACGGACGATAACACAACGAACAACACCAATGGTCGCGACAACTTGTATAATGCTACAGAGATTCCTGGTTATGCCCATTCTTTTTTGATGAGGGCTATGTTGTCTCATGATTACAATGACAGAACGGGTAACGGCTTGTCAGAGGACGACTATGGATCGTACATCAAATTTAACTACACCCAAGAGTTTGGTGAGAGCAATCCATTCAAGTGGAAAACACCTTATAATGATAATACAGGTATGACAAGCCCTGCACCGGCTCAGGCAAACTATCAAGACATCAACAAGAGTTATGATGATGATGAGATGGGACAATATGTTTATGGAGAGAAAGAGATGTATTACGTCAATTCCATCGAAGGAAAGAATTATATAGCAATCTTTTACACCGAAGACCGACAAGATTTGGTTTCGGTGAGCAATGAAGGCGGACAGTTTACCAGCGCAAATGATAGGGGACAACTATTGGATAAAATTGTGCTCTACAACAAGGAAGACCTTAAAACCAATGGAGAAGACGCAGAACCCATTCAAACGGTTCATTTTGTTTATGACTACTCTTTGTGCAAAGATTATTATGGAAATGTAAATGCGGGAAGTGGAAGTGATAACAGTGGTAAACTAACCTTAAAAGAGGTTTATTTTACTTATTCTTCAAGCAAAAAAGGAAGGCTTACACCATATGAGTTTGTCTATGGTGGCTCAAACCCAAACTTTAACCCAGGAAAAGTAGATCGTTGGGGCGTATATCACGATGAAACGGTATACAGTTTATCAGCATTAAACAATACAGATTTCCCTTATTCGGAACAAAATCAGTCTAACAGGGATGATGCATCTGCAGCATGGTCAATAACAAAGATAAAGCTGCCCTCAGGAGGAGAAATAGACATTACTTATGAGTCTGATGATTACGCCTACACCCAAAATCAAGTAGCCATGGAAATGTTCCCAATACGATCTATGAGCAGTGAGAATGAGGAAACAGATATTAATGACCCTCAAAACGATGACAATGTATTTAGACCACTTAACAAGAGGAAGAAGCCACATGATATTATATATATTGATTTAAAGTCTGCCTATTCATCCGCTGCAAATCATACTGAAGCGGTCAATAGTTTTTATAATGATTATCTCAAAGAAATCGTCGAAAAACAAAAAGGGTACATCTTTCATAAAACTAAGTTTGAAACCAAATTTGACAATGGTGATTACGAATATGTACAAGGCTTTGTCAAATATAAAAGCCACGGGATTGTTGATGATGGCACATATGACATAGGCTGGATTCAAATAGAAACAGAAGATGTGAGCGATGAATCGGGAAATTATCAGGTCAACCCTATTATGAAACAAGCATGGCAGCATTTGCGATTGAATGTACCCTATGCTTTATATCCTCCCAATAATATTGGCGCGAATGGTTTAGATTGGTCAACATTGTTCAATGGCTTAAATAGAGCGCTCAATAATAAAGCATTTGCTTTGAGATTTCAGCAAGGACAATCTTTTTTAAGACTGAATACACCGGATAGAAAAAAGTTGGGTGGGGGAAATCGAGTAAAAATGATCACGTCTAACGATTCGTGGAACGACATGACCTCAGATGCTGACTTTGAATATGGTCAGGAGTATTTCTACACCAATGAGTCTGGTGAGAGTAATGGTGTCGCAGCATATGAACCTACAATTGGAAATGAAATCAATCCGCTCAGACAACCAGTTGAATACACCATAAAAAACGAAAAAATGCCAGATGACCAGCTCTATCACATAGGGCCTTTTGGTGAGAGTTTTTATGAAGCCCCAACAATCGGATACTCCGGTGTAAAAGTCAGAAACTTAGAACGCAAGGATGGTTTGGGTGCTAAAAATGTCACCAGAACAGCTACTGGATGGACAGTGCACGAGTACTATACAAGTAAGGATTTTCCAACCATCGTGGAACGAACAGGGCTTGAAATGGAACGATTGGAGGTAGAACCAAACGTATTGCAAGCATTAACTGGAGGAGAAGAAATAGACTTGATGGGGGCAAGCCAAGGGTTTTCTATTTCTAAGAATGACATGCATGGGAAAATGAAAATGGTCACATCTTTTAATGAAGCCGGATTTGAAACATCTTCAGTTTTGTATGACTATCAGGATGTTAATGAAACATCAAAAACCATTGATAAGTCTGGTACTATCTCAGAAAAATTGATAGGTAAAGATATTGATATTGTGGTTGATGCGCAGCAAACAAACACTTTGTCTCAGACAGAAGCTTTTAGCTTTTTTGCTCAGTACGCTGGCTCGGGAATTCCTTCTTTTGGGGGAGGGGTCAATATGGCGACAGTTAAGGAGGGCTACGTTTTGTGTGGCGTTACTAAAGTCATACATAACTACGCAGTCTTAGACAAAGTAGTTACCCGACACTTGGGGTCAGAAGTGACCCAAAGAAACTTGGCTTTTGATGCCGTAACAGGAAATGTACTGGTAAGTTCATCTACCAATGAATACAACAAAGAAGTATACAGTACAGCCTTCCCATCTCATTGGTATTACCCCGGAATGTCTAACGCATGTGAGACTTACAACAATCATTTAGACGGGAATTTTATTGCCACCAGTGGAGAAGTCGACCTCACTGGAACTGGTTATCAGGTGGAAGACCTCTTTTATCCTGGCGATGAAATTATAACGGAAGATCCGGAGGGGAGTCCGGTTACATGTATGAAAGCATGGGTGCTGTCAATTGATGATGTTAGTAACACGATGATCTTAATTGATGAAGATGGCACTCCTTTGAGCTATCCCAGCGGAATAAATGGGTTGCGTGTGGTTCGTTCAGGACACAGAAACCAGCAAATGATTCCTATGTCGTCTTTTGCGTCTTTAGATGATCCAAGGGGTTCAACGGACATAGAAATTCCCAATGATGTATTAAACGCAAGCGCTGTGACCTTCTCTCAAAATTGGAGCATTTTGGGTGCAGTTGAAGATGATTGTGGTAATACACCGTCCACGTGCCTGTCAGAAGATGGAGATATAGTCAACCCATATTTAAATGGTTTACTTGGCAACTGGCGTATGAGAAAAAGCTTTGTTTATCAGGTTGACAGAGAGGAAAACGCAACGGCTTCAGCAGTTGATTTGAGAACAGGTGGAACCTATGATGACTTTATCTCATTTTATGAATACAATTCAACTAACTCTGCCTGGTATACGGTCAATAGCGCCGATCACCCAAGCCACAGTGCCACAGATTTTGAGAATTGGTTGCTTGTCAACACAGTTGAAAATTATGATGACAATGGATCGGCCATTGAAGCTACTGATGTTATTGACAGGCACTCAGCAGTATTATATGGCTATCATAATAACAGTAGAACGGTACCTGTGGCGGTTGCCGATAATGCACAACCACGTGACTTGGCGTATGATGGTTTTGAGGATTATACATACTTTGACCACAATATCAATGGAGCTACTTGTCGTGCTGCCGGGCACTTAGACTTTGTGGACGCCATTGGAGGAACTGTAACCATTGCCTCAGAAACTTATCACACAGGAAGACACTGCTTAAGACTTGAACCAGGTGATGAAGCATCTGTGTCAAGGTCAAGGTCGCTTTGTGCAACGATTGACCCATATACTTCTAGTGGTTATGAAGTACAGTGTGATCAATTGCTAGATAGATTTTATCCAACTGGAGGTGAGTATGTGATTTCGGTATGGGTAAAAATAGAAGCCATTACACCAACATCTGAAAAAGTGGTGCCAAAAATTGAAATCACATCTACACCAAGCATAGGTAGTCCAACCACGGTTCAAATTACAAGTTTGGGCAAAGAGGTAATAGAAGGGTGGCAAAAATTGGAAGGAGTTGTTTCTCTTTCTGGCATGCCTGGTTGCATTGAAATCAGTTTGCAAAACAATAGCTCAAATCATCTAATATACTATGATGATTTTAGGGTGCATCCGTTTAACTCAACGATGGTCAGTCACGTCTATGATCCATTATCTCTCAGGAAATGGGCGGATTTGAATGATTACAATTTCGGAACCATCTATGAATACAATGAGCAGGGATTATTGGTTCGAGTCAAACAGGAAACCATAGAAGGAATCAAAACAATCAGCGAGAGCCGTTCAGGTTTAATCAAATAAGCACAGAGAAAACATGAAGACACAGATCACGATATTGTTATTCGCACTTTTGAGTTCTCTGACTGCGCTTGGAGGCACCCAGACCTATACAGGTGTTTTAATTGGGTCAAATATTTCCACAACCAACCAGATTCATCATCAGGATGGGGAATTTCCGACCATGCAGAGTAATCCATCCACATGGTGGCAGGACTTCACTAACTACAAAGTAACTAATAAGATTAGTTTAAAATGGGATAGAAGCCAGGTTGATGTTTATGACCAGACTTTTACCACAACAGTTAATCTATTGATAGAATATGAGAAGGAAGATTTTACAATTCATTCACACACCACCAGTTTAACAGTGAGTGGAGATTTGGTAGGTGCGACAAGTGATGAGTTGGATGTATTTGTTTTTGAAGGTGGTCATAGAGTTAAAGTGACCATTACCAGCATCACAGGCTCGGTAGATGATTTGATACTGAGTAGTGACATTGAAGTAGAGCGCTATTACAGTTTTGATGAAGCTCAGGTAATTACAGGATTAAGCAGTTTACAGTCAACAGCAACAGACAATAACATAGAGATTCGATGGAATCCACTACCAGATGCGGAATACTACGATTTAGAGTGGGTTTTTATCAATGATTACGATGGCATAGGCACTTACCTGTCGGATTCAGATTTAAAGTTTGACTTTAGAAGAAACAGCACCCGAATAAGATTGCAGGGGAACTCATATCAATTGGCACCGATATTCGAGCATGGTGTAATTGCATATCGAGTAAGGGGCGTTGGTAGAAAAGGGACTAACTTTGAATACGACTCAGAAGGCGCATGGACTTCCACGCAGGCCGGTGCTCTGTCTGTATTGAATAGCTCATATAAGTTTTATGTCACCAGTCCACATGAAGGGGATGGGATGAACTGGAGCTACAGTGCGGCCTATACAGAGGGCGGCAAACAATTTGAGGCAGTGAGCTACATGGATGGTTTGATGTTTAACCGCCAAAATGTGGGGAAGAACTACACAGAGAATCAAGCCATCATTCAGGAAACTTATTACGATCATCAGGGGCGTCCGGCATTGGCTACCTTGCCTACGCCAGTTGAAGAAATCGACATGGACTTTAGAGAAGGGTTTAATAAAAACTCACTTGGAGCTACCTACAGCCGAACAGATTTTGACATAGACAATTCAACGGATGATTGTCTGGTAGATACCGATCCAATGAATGGCTTATATGGAACCAGTAAATACTATTCTCCCAACAATACCAACAAAGACGAGTATCAAGCCTTTGTGCCTGATGCGAATGACTATCCATTTGTAAGAACAGAATATACCCCAGACAATACAGGACGTATTCGTCGTCAGGGCGCGGCAGGAGACGACTACCAATTAGGAAGCGACCATGAGACTCAATTCTTTTATGGCAGCCCAATGCAAAACAAGATCAATGATTATTTTGGGACAGATGTCGGCTGGGCCGATAAATACCAAAGAAATGTAGTTCGAGATGCCAATGGTCAATTGTATATATCTTATGTTGATATGAGTGGGAGGGTGATTGCGAGCACTTTGGCGGGAGCTGCACCAGGCTCCAACAGTGCCTTGTCCACTAATACAGGAGCTACGCAAATCACCGGAGAATTGATCAACAGCAGTACCCTTCAGGATAACAGCACTTTTGGACAGTTAGAATTTACCAAGACATTTACTGCCGAGCACGCAGGCACCTATAGTTTCCAATACTACATGGAGCCAGGTCAGCTGGATGATACCTGCCTGCTAAACAATGTATGTTTTGATTGTGTATATGATGTACACATCCAGGTAGTAGACATCAATTGTGGAGACATACTTTTAGATGAAAGCGCCACCATAGGATCATTGACCTTTGATAGTTTATGCAATGGAGACGCCACTTTTGAGTACGACTATGCTGATCTTGAAGCCAATTTAGTGATTGGTGAATATCAAGTAAAAAAGACCTTAACGGTCAATATGGATGCTGTAGATACCTACACCGATATGTACATCAGAAATAATGATTGCTTGTTAACTTATGATGACTTTTATGATGCCTATATAGACAGCACAGATTTTAGCGGTTGCGGTTTAACTCCCTGTGAACTGCATTGCCTGGATAGCTTAGGCACTCTTCAGCAATACATTGCCGATGGCGGCACTGAGTCCGAATACAATGCAGATTGGGAAGCATGTTTGACATCTTGTGAGACCTTCAATCCATGTTTGGGATATGAATCCGCCATGTTGTTTGATTTGAGCCCAGGAGGACAGTATGCATTGTATGATTACAATGACAGTACAGGTGTTTATACTGCCAGTAGTTATGATCTCTCAATTTTCAATACAAGTAACGATCTGGAATCAGGTAGAGACTGGAAAGACCCTCACTTTGCTTATAAGAACGCAGACGGAACAGCGTCATTAATTGAGAACTCTTCCGGGAACATGGTAGCCCCAACAGATGTATCGATTACATTAACAGACTTCATAGAGAACTGGCAACCATCCTGGGCAGAAAGTCTATTGGAGTCACACCCGGAATACTGCTATCTGGAATTCTGTCACAACAATGCTGCCTCACATCAATACGATAGTTATATGATGCAAACAAACAGCTATCAGGCAGCTTTGGATTCAGGATACTTAAATCCTGTGAATGCTGCGGGCCCTCCAACAGGAATAGGTGCCAATACAAACAATCAGGATGATTACTTTGTAAGTGGAGATGGTACAATAGCTGACATGCGCGACACGACTCGTACCTTCTACACGCTAGACAACACCACCCTGGATATGTGGGACATGGCTTGGTTTCTGACCTATTGTGGTGATGATACTACAGATGCTGGAATTAGTGCGTGTTTGGCCACCATGGACTACGGGAAGGACACCTGTACCCGAGATTTGTTGTGGCAAAACTTCCGGGACTTGTATTTGTCCACTAAAGCCTTTTTATACAATGAGGATCAAATCGCTCATGCCATCGAGAATGGCTGCTATAATGGTTGTTTTGGCGTAACATCCTATGATCACAACAATGACCCCAATCCTTATGACGGAACCAACCCTCCATGCGACAATGCTGGAGATTATGAGGACAAGACCCCCATATTCTACGACATCAAAAGTCATGATTATTATGGACTTTCTATTTCAAGCTTTATTAGCCAGTTAGAAACTGAGGTAAATGTACAGATGGATACCATCTGTCAAACTAATTGTGAAAACCAGGCAGATGATTGGATTGCAGCTCTCTTTGAATGTTCACCAACATTAAGTACTTCCGACTCAACCGACTTTAGAAACGACTTAATAGACTTATGTGTACTTGGCTGCAACGAGAATCATCCTCTAGGAGCCATAACGCTACCTTCTGGCACTACAATGACCAGTAGAAAAAGTACCACCGTGAGTTCATTTGATGATCTTTTAGAAGACTACTACGGCTCTAGTTATGAAGATGAATTGTGCAATGTGTACCTGCTTACAGGACCAAATATTTACAATGACTCCACAAGCATGTACAACAGCACAGTAGACATGGACACCTGCGCTTGTGATAAAATCATGTATGCCTATAACGCCTTTTTAGATAGTACATTGGTGCCATCTCATATAACAAGCAATGATGAGATGTTTACTTACCTGTATGGCTTCCCAGCGGGTGGACATTTGAATGAGTTAGCTTGTGTTTGCCAGAGTGCCTGGTCAGAAGAACATGGCTCCACCGCTTATAGCGACACCCTGTATTGGGGAACAGACGCCTATAACTTTTTGGATACCACCACCACAGCACCGGATGTGCCAGCTACCATCGCATGTCCGACATGCGTGTATTGTGATCAGGTGAACTCTCATGTGTCAGCTTTTGATCTGGCATACCCTTATGCCGATACCACCGATAGGTATACCAACATGTTAACCAATTATTTGAATGAGAAACTGGATTTTGACTTGGCTTATGACCAATATCAAGACTTCATTGATTCTTGTGAGAACTATCCGTCATCCCAAATATGCAATGTTCCATTATTTTCTTCAGTGGGAGACACTTCTACTTGTGTGTCAGAACTTATTGCCTTGGCAGCCTTCAATGCACAAACAGCTTATGACAACTACTTGGCACAGGTCAAAGAAGACTTTAAAAAAGAGTATGTAGCCCATTGTTTAGATGTCGCAACCACCAATGAGCACATGGATATGCAGTACTACACCTATGAGTACCATGCTACGTTGTATTACTATGATCAGGCGGGGAACCTGGTTCAAACGGTGCCACCTAAGGGGGTAGATGATGGTTTTACTCCAACAAATACTTCAAAAATCGGGGCAACTGACATCCCATCACATACACTATCCACCCAATACCGTTACAATAGCTTCAATCAAGTCATAGAACAAGAAACCCCAGATGGCAGGAAGAGTAACTTCTGGTACGATTATGCCGGCAGATTGGTCTTGTCTCAAAATGCCAAACAAGCTGGCCAAACAGGCAATGTTTATTCCTATACCATCTATGATAGTTATGGCAGAGTGATTGAAGTAGGAGAATTGGACGCTTCAGCATCTATTACAGAGTAAAACAGAGGTAACCAGAACCTATTACGATAAAACATTGGACGCCACCATAGCTGCTCAATTTAACAATGGGCAGAACTACCTGAGGCTAAGAATAGCCACGGTGGCCTACTATGATTCCTATTCTGGTAGTGACTTAACTTATGATCATGCCACGCATTATTCCTACGACCCACACGGCAATGTAGTAGAGAGCATTCAAGACTATCCGCGACTGGAAGACCTTGAGCAAGACATCAAGCGCACCGAATACGAGTTTGAATTGATTTCTGGGAACGTTAACAAAGTAAAATACCAGGACGGCGAGAAAGACGCCTACTACCATCAATACGCCTATGATGCTGATAATCGCATACAGAGTGTGCACACCAGTGAGGATGATTGCACCTATGATGAAGACGCGAGATACTTCTATTACCACCACGGTCCACTAGCCCGAGTAGAAAGAGGCGACCACAAAGTACAGGGTACAGACTATGCATACACCATCAATGGATGGTTAAAAGGCGTGAACTCTAACACCCTGGACAAGTCCAGAGACATGGGTAAAGATGGAGGCAGTGGTTATAGCACCGCATTTACCAACCTGCACAGCAAGGTGGGAATAGACAAACTAGGCTTTACTTTGGGTTACTATGATGGAGACTACAGTGCCATCTCTCAACCGAGTGTTACAACAAACTTTGAGGCGGCTTATAGTGGAAACATCTTTGGGAACGCCTCAAGCAGCTTATACAACGGTAATATTCGCCACATGGTAACCGCTATAGGCAGTTTAGACATCTTAGGAACAGCTTATGACTATGATCAGTTAAACAGACTCAAGGCCATGGATGTGTATGAGAACATAGATGTAACAGGCAATACCTGGGATGTAACGGGAAGCGCGACTACAGACTACAATACAACATACGGTTACGATCCTAATGGAAACTTAATGACCTTGACCCGTAGAAATGATGCGGGGACATTGATGGATAACTTTACATATGATTATACAACCGGGACTAACCGATTGAACTATGTGGCAGATCCTGTTGGTGTGGTGTCATCGACTGACCTAGGGAACCAATCTAGTGGAAACTACACTTACACCGAGATAGGAGAATTAAAGAGTGATGTGCACGATGACATTACCAACATAGAATGGCGTGTAGACAAAAAGGTTAAGAAGATTACAAGAGGTACGACAGCCGGGGTTCAACAAATAGAATTTGAGTATGATGCCATGGGCAATAGGGTATTGAAGCTAGTAAAACCGGTGATTGCAGGTGTGGTACAACCAGAGGCTACTTGGACCTACACTTACTACATGCGAGACGCTCAGGGGAATGTAATGGCGATTTACACCTCAGACAGAGATGGCGACATAGAAGAATTTACTCAAATTGAAATCCCGTTGTATGGGGCAAGCAGAGTAGGACAATATCAGAATGATGAGCTCATAGCGACCTATGACCATGGAGCGAGTCCAGGCAGTGAATTGAGTTTAGAGGCAGTTGTAGTTGGAGAAAGTGGACGCACTTTGGGTAACAAGATGTATGAGTACGCCAATCATCTGGGGAATGTGCTGCTTGTCACCACAGACAGAAAACTGGCCGTAGATGTGGGCAGTAATGGTACTATAGACTATTTTGAGCCAGAGGTGGTGCAAGAGGTAGACTATTATCCCTTCGGTATGGAGATGCCGGGTAGGAAGAACGTGAGCTCTGACCGTTACAGATATGGGTTTAACGGAATGGAGCAAGATCCTGAGTGGGATGGCAATGAGGGGAATAGTTATACTACTATGTTCAGGCAGTATGATCCAAGAGTGGGGAGATGGTTGAGTTTGGATCCGGTGGTGCATCATCAGTT